>SEDW01000283.1 GCA_004193325.1 Pseudomonadota bacterium
GGCTGAGTAGTGAAGGAGCATCTATGACGAAGATTTCTGTTCTTGATCTTGTTCGAGTCAAGCAAGGGGCTGATTCTCGCGCCGCGCTTGACGAGTCGCGTGACCTTGCTGTTCACCTGGAAAAGTTGGGCTACCCGCGGATCTGGATCTCGGAGCATCACAATACTACGTCGATTGCCAGTGCAGCGACTTCTCTCGTGCTTGCGCATATTGGTGCGGCCACGAGCCAAATCCGTCTGGCTTCGGGAGGCATTATGCTTCCAAATCACGCTCCCTATATTATCGCAGAGCAGTTCGGAACACTTGAACGCATGTTCCCAGGTCGCGTGGATTTGGGTCTCGGTCGAGCTCCAGGAACAGATCAGCTGGCAGTACAGGCCATGCGACGTCCGCATAATGCATCGGACGGCTTTCCTGAGGATGTTCTTGAACTGCAAAAGTATTTTAATCCCCAGACCCCTGGGCAGCGGCTGGTGGCTTCGCCTGCTGAAGGCACTAAGGTTCCTTTGACCATACTCGGATCGAGTCTCTTTGGTGCCGGGCTCGCTGCACGCTACGGATTGCCGTTCGGTTTTGCTTCACACTTTAGTCCCGACATGATTTTTGAGGCGCTGAAAGTTTACCGAGAAGGTTTTAAACCGTCCAAGCAACTCGACAAGCCCTATGCCATGGTCGGGGTCAATGTGATCGTTGCTGCTACCGATCAGGAAGCGGAGCGACTATTCACTTCGCAGCTTAAGTCCTTTATGGATTACATTGGAACGGGCAACAGTGGTCCTCTCGGGCCTCCTATTGATGACATTGATAACTACGGTTCGATTCCGGTCCGGAGTCATGTGAATCGCATGTTGGCTTGTTCAATTGTGGGATCGAAGGAAACAGTCAGGCTTGGTCTCGAGTCTCTCGTGAACAGGACGTCGGCCGATGAACTCATCGTCGTGTCCGATATCTTTGATAAGGGCGCTCGTCATCATTCCTTTGAGTTGCTGGCGTCCATAGCACATGATTCAGCTCAGTTTGAGTCGATGCAGGCCGTTTAAGCCTTTTCACTGGGATATTAAAGATAGCAAAAAGCCGAAGTCTTAACTGACTTCGGCTTTTTAAATTGTATGTTTGCTGGATTACTCAGCCATGCACTTCATAAATTGATCTTCATTAAATCGTGAGCGTCGGCCCATGGTGTACGCGTTTTCAAAACAGGCGTCGTACTTTTCGTTCACCGCATCCACGCAACGTTCATTGTCTTCGCAAGCAGTAAGAAGTTGAGTTTTAATATCATCGTGACTGGAACTTTTTGAATAAACGCGGACGCCGATTGCGAGGGAGAGAAGTGCGAGAAACTTGATGAAATTCGACATGGGATGCTCCTTAGTGGTTTGGTCTGCCCTTAGGCTGCCCGAAGGAGGTTTGTGGGTGCCAGATATTGCGAGGCCTAGCCGAGAGAGTTATTCAAGACTATAATTGTCTTTAATAACAGATGGATATATTTTGATTGCTTCCTGATTTTATCGGGGATCGTGTATATTCATTGAAACTGTCAGCGACTTTGAAATCGCCGTTCCCCACCGGAACGGTAGTACACCTAGGAGATCCTCCGTCATGGGAAGACAACTGCTCGGCATCGCCCTATCTTTTGCTACGCTCGCTGTGACTTTGTCATGTCGCTCGGTAAGCGGCGACAGGTCTTCGGATTTGGCTTCGGTAGGTAACGATGCAGACCGTAGAGCTAGCGAGATTCACCAAGCTGTTGCCCTCGATCTTCGAACTCGCTATCCCACTACTCAGAATCTTGTGTGGTTCGAAAGCCGTGCATCATTTGCTAATGACTGGATCGTCCAGTCTCCCGTGGACTACTGGGGCAAAGACGCGAAAGCGCTGCCTATTAATCTCAACTGTGATCCGGTCAAAGACCAAGGCTGTGACGCTATCTTCACAAGAAAACTCTGTTCAGTCGACGAGGACTGCGCTGCAAGTCAATCGAGCTGCCAGGAACTTCTTGCTTCGGTTACCAAGCCCGGCGAAAGCCCTCGGAAAATGTGTCTTGGATCTGGCGATAAACTTATGGATCATTTCTATAAGATCATGATCAGCGCCGACGACCAGCTCGATATCGCCTCGCTCGCCTATCCCACAGGACGATTCGTGCCCGCGTTTTTCAACGCTTTGGCCTATCTCTCTAACAAAGATAAGACGCCGAAGATTCGCATGATCTTTTCCGGTAAAAAAGTTCTGGCGCTGAATATCATTCAACGCACCCATGTGACTCTTCAGGAAATCCTGGATGGCGTTAAGAAGGCTGGCGGCGACGCGGCTAAGCTCAATATTAACATTGGTTGGCTCTCGAGCAAGACCAAGCCGAGCTGGAATCATTCGAAGATCATGATCGCCGATCAAAAACTGATGATCCAAGGTGGGCACAATCTTTATGATCCCGATTATCTCAGCGACAACCCTATCTTTGATTTGTCGATGGAAGTCTCCGGCCTTGTTGCCAAGAGCACTGTTGCCTTTATTGATCAGCTTTGGCTCGAGGCCGATGATGTTTCTGTCACGCCTAAAGATTCCGCAAAAATCGTTATGGCTGCGCTTCCATCGTCTCCGTCAGGCAAAAGCCGAGTGATCGGTATGGGTCGCCTGGGCTATAACCATCTTATGACCAATAAAAAGGATAACCCATCCGATCAAGGCATAATCGCGCTGATCAATGCTGCAAAATCGAGTCTGGACTTTGCTCAGCAGGATATGTTTCACCGTGCGGCTCCGATCGCCCCCATTTCCCCATCATGGGCGCTTGAAGCTCTTGGAGATGCACTCGTGCGTGGCGTGAAGGTTCGGGTTGTGCAGTCGGGTGAAGCGAGCACGCAGGGCTACGGAATGGTTGATTTTCAGGTCACACACGATGCGATCATCAAGGTGGCGATGGAGCAGGCGAAGAAATCGAGTTTCAAAACTCCAAATGGTCAGGATTTGAAGGCTTATCTATGCGAGCATTTGGAACTGGCTCCCTGGCATTTCAATAAGAATGACAAGACTTGGGTGAGTGGTGTTCGCCTCGGTTCGCATCCGAAGCTCATCATCGCAGATTCAGTCAGCTTTTATTTAGGCTCGCAGAATTTTTATCCAGCCAACCTCCAAGAGTATGGAATGGTCGTCAGCGATCCGGCGATAGCAGAGGATCTCATTAGAGATTATTGGAATCCGGTATGGGCGGCGAGCGGATCGTACAAGGCTGAGTGCAAGTAAAAGTTCAGCGATTAAAAAAGCCGAAGTCAGAAATGACTTCGGCTTTTTTTGCGTCAATCGATTTGATTGCTTCGAACCTTCAGTCCGATATTTCAATCTTTTTTGCTTTTGGACAATCTTTGTAGAACCGCTTCCAAGGAGGCAACGGTCTTAGGATGGCTGAGCATTCCCCAAGCCTCTTCCGCTTCTTTAGGAGCGAAAGCCTGCCAGTCGTGGGACCATGTCTCGCGCAGATGAAGTTTTGTTGCGTGGCGTGCGCCATCGGGGAGCTTAAGCAGTTGCGTCATGACCGCTTCAGCCGTTGCTTCGAGTTGAGCGCTTGGAACCAACTGGTCGACCATGCCATATTTTAAAGCTTCTTCAGCCGTTGCCAGAACTCCGAAAGGAAGCAGTTTTTCAGCTGCGCGCTGTCCAACTGTTCTTTGCATCAGCTGGGCCCAGAAGAGGGGCACAGGAATGCCCAAGGCGACTTCGTTGAGGCCGATGTTGCCGAAGTCCGTCATGACTCTGTAATCGCAGCAAAGGGCCAAAGCGCAGCCTCCCGCTGGGCAGGCTCCTCTGACAGCTGCGACTGTTACGAGACGCGAGCGGTAGAGTTTGGCGAAGAAAGTGTTTTGGGTAACCCAAAACTCGCGGTAGCGCTCAATGGAAGTCTTTGGCGCATAGAGTTCGTTGATGTCGTTTCCGGCAGTGAAGATATCTTTTTGCAGACCCGAGCGGAATACGATGCCGCGAACGCTGCGATCCTTCTCAAGTTCGTCCAATTGGGTGGACAACTGTTTCCAGAGATCCAGATTCATTGAATTGACAGGCTCGCGACCGATGCTGAGTACGACAAAGCCTGCTTCTTTTTTTTCCACTGAAAGATAGGATTCCATATCCGCCCCTCTAATTTATAGCTGTCTCGTCATCCGAGGCGACGAGCGATTAGGTGAATTCAACTTCATGATTATCCTAAAGTCATCCATGAAGTCTAGCGCACCTTATACAACGCTGCTGATTGCGTTCAATTCCTTGATCATGTCCGCTGTCAAAGAAATCGCCGCAGCTGCTACATTTTCCTCGAGATGGGCGATTGAAGACGTACCGGGAATCAAAAGGATATTCGGAGAGCGCTGGTAGAGCCAGGCGAGGGCAATCTGCATAGGCGTGCTTTGACATTCGGCCGCAATCTTATTCAGAATCTTAGACTGTAACGGCGAGAAGCCACCCAGTGGGAAATAGGGAACATATGCCACACCTTTTTTAGACAATTCATCGATGAACGCATCGTCCTTACGGTTGATGACGTTATAAAGGTTTTGCACGCATACGATGTCTGAGAGCGCCTCACATTCCGCAAACTGCTTCGGGCTGACTGTGCTCAATCCAAGGTGACGAATCAGGCCTTGCTTCTTGAGGTCGACCAAAACGGAAAAAGGCTCGGCGATAGACATATTTTCGTCGGAAATGAGAGGTGGCCCTACCCGTAGATTCACCACATCGAGTGTCTCCACCCCGAGATTTCGAAGGTTATCATGCACCGCCTTGATCAAGTCGTCTTTGCTAATGGCCAGGTTCCACGAAGTGTCGCTGCCTCGGAACGCACCGACTTTGGTCACCAGAGTTAGATTCTTGGGATAGGGATACAGAGCTTTTTTAATGATCTGATTCGTAATGTGTGGACCATAAAAGTCACTCGTATCAATGTGATTCACACCAAGCTCGATAGCGCGGCGAAGGACGGCAATAGCCGCATTCCTATCCTTTGGTGGACCAAAGACATGAGG
>SEDW01001346.1 GCA_004193325.1 Pseudomonadota bacterium
GCACCCAAGTTGAGGTCGAGTTCAAGGCCTGTACCGGCGACGAAGACCGGTTCGTTATATTCGACGACGATGTCCAATAAGTCGCTAGCCTTAACGTAGCCACTGGAGAGTGGACTGTAGACTCTTGCCACAGTGGGAGCATTTAGATCGACCAGAAGCGACTGAGTACTGGCGATCCAGGCACTCTTTTGTTCGAGCAGATCCACGCCTTGTACGCAGGCATAATATTGCCCCTCGCTGAGACCGCTGAGGTTCATCGTGCTCCCGCTTACAGCGGTTTCAGCAGAACATCCCATCGTACAGCTCGAATTGCTGCAAAGTTTAAATCGGTGTTCGTCAAAATTTCGATCATAACTTGAGAGCCAGGAGACAGTGCTACTTCCGTTCAGGCTTGCTGCAGCTGCGAATCCGACCGAAGCAGCTCCAGTCGGTGCCGTGGTATCGACTTTGAGGACACTCGAGTCTTTTAAGCTCCCAGAACCTTCGGAGGGAAGGAGCGCGGGCAGATCTGTTCCACTTGCATCAACGATTTGACCGATAAATGCTGATCCATTCTGCAGGCGGAGGCTGTCTTTGCCCGAAGGAATCGTGTAACGGAAAATCAAAGTGTCGGTTCCGCTACCGGAGAGATACGAGGCCTTGTCTATACCCTGATCAAAGATCAAAGGGAGGAACACATCTCCGTAAGCCGTGACGACTCCAGAGAACTTGGCTTCGAAATCGAGAATTTCGCCCTGACCGTAGAGACCGTTGGGTTTGAGGGATTTGAGGCTAAGCAGTGATAGATTGGATTCGCTTAAGATAACTTCAATTTGATCGCGAGCTGCGAGCTCACCTTTGAGTGCGCGCACGTAGAATTTTTTTACATTGTTCGCATCGTTGACATTGATGCTTATGTTATTCACCGGAGTTGTGCCGAGGAGAATCGTTCTGGCTTCATCTGCAAATATTTCATAGGCATTGGCGCCAGCAACATGGTTCCAAGCGAGAGTAATCGTGCCATCGGAAAGTTGAGCGCTT
>SEDW01001347.1 GCA_004193325.1 Pseudomonadota bacterium
TCGGATATCAGCCATGATCCGGTGAATACGTTCCCGGGCCTTGTACACACCGCCCGTCAAGCCATGGAAGCTGGGGGTACCTGAAGTCGGTGACCGCAAGGAGCTGCCTAGGGTAAAACTGGTAACTGGGGCTAAGTCGTAACAAGGTAGCCGTACCGGAAGGTGCGGCTGGAACACCTCCTTTCTAGAGAAAGATGCCAAAGAGGGCCTTTAAGGAAAATGAGATACTTACTCTCGCTGTTAGTTCAAAATAATACAAAGAAGAAGAGAGCTTGTTAGTATTGAGCCATTAGTATTTAGAATTGAGAAAGCCTCGGCCTTCTCACTACTCAAATCTCACTACTCACTACTAAAGAATAAATAGTCTCGTAGCTCAGCTGGTTAGAGTACAACACTGATAATGTTGGGGTCGGCAGTTCGAGTCTGCCCGGGACTACTAATTTAGTCTGAAAGTTACAAGTTGGAAGGTCGAAAGTAAGTTACTTTACGGACTTTAGGCTTGAAGGCTTTAAGACAAAAGAGAAGCATCTTCGGATTTGAAAGGAAATTCTGGAAGTTGGGAATGAATTAGTTTTAATTCAACATTCATAATTCAACATTCAAAATAATTGAAATGGGGGATTAGCTCAGCTGGCTAGAGCGCCTGCCTTGCACGCAGGAGGTCATCGGTTCGACTCCGATATTCTCCACAATCCAGTTCACAGTCACAGTGAGCAGTAAGCAGTTAGCTGCCTACTGGTACTGCGACTGAAAACTAAGGAAAAAGTTCATTGACATATTGAGATAAGAAAAATAGTAATAGAATAGAAAGCACAAGACTGTTTAAAAGTTGGAATGTTGAAAGTTTTAAGGTTGCCTTAGGGTGACATTATAACATTAAACGTTTTAACATTGAACAGAATTACAGCACAATAAGCAAAATAAGGGCGTATGGGGGATGCCTAGGCTCTCAGAGGCGAAGAAGGACGTGATAAGCTGCGAAAAGCTGCGGGGATCGGCACACACGAATTGATCCGCAGA
>SEDW01001348.1 GCA_004193325.1 Pseudomonadota bacterium
GGAAAGATTTCAAGCCTTTATGTGATTTTACGTCATTTGAAAAAAAGCCCAGCCGGATGGCTGAGCTCTGCGGCATGGATCAGGAATAAAGTTTGGGATAAATCTTTTTCGACGCCCAGATCATCAGGACACCAGTGATCGCGATCAATGCCGATCCATGAATCAACCAGGTCTCAATAATCTTATCGGCCCAGAGCGCGCTCTGACTCAGCCTCACCCCGTGATAAAGCGGGGAGAGATAACAGACGAACTGCAAGACTCGAGGCATCTGGTCTATTGGGTAAAAGACGCCGGAGATGAAAAACATCGGACTGATGAGCAGCGCATAGATGGTTTGGAACTGATTCATGTTCTTGACGTACGCCGTAGAAATCAAGCCCATCGCTCCGCAGGCCACACTCAGGAGTGCTCCCATAATTGGCATGAGCCAGAGAAATTGAGGTTTGGCGACGCCGAAGAGGAGGAGAACCACCCCAACGATTCCAGCCATGATCGCCCCCTTGAGGGCAACCCAAATGTATTCGCCGGCAAGGATTTCACTCGCACCGATCGGAGTGGTCATGAGCGCTTTGAAAATATTCTCGTAGACGAGCCGAACATAAAATCCATAACTGCTTTCGAAGTAGGCTGCGAAAAGAACAGTCGTCGCGGCGATACCTGGGGCCATGAATTCCAGATAAGGCCTGCCCTCAAGCCCGGTCATGTGGGATCCGAGCCAGACGCCAAAGACCATGATGAAGAGGGCAGGATCGACGATCGTCGGCAGAACGTTCGCAAAGAAATCCTTTTTGTAAATCGCCCAGTGACGCATAGCCACCCGCCAGCTCAAAAACCAATAATCACGCATTTTGTGAAAGCTCCCTTCCTGTCACTTTGAGGAAAACGTCTTCGAGATTTGAGGGGCGAATAACTTCGGGTTGAACGGGCTCTTTTTTAAGAGCTTCTGCGAGTTCGGAGAGCGTGTTCATTTCGAGACGGCGATTGACGGCGGTTTGAGCCGATTCCTCGCTTTGCACTGC
>SEDW01000284.1 GCA_004193325.1 Pseudomonadota bacterium
AACTCCGATCCTGAGATCTGTTCCAAAGTTCGCTGGGCAACTGGCGAGAAGTATAATGGCAACATCGATTTCTGCGTCGACAAGCTTACTCAGCGTGACAGCATTGTCCTCCCAGAGCCGTTGATCCAGTTTGGTCTTCTGACTGATCTTCCTGAAGGCTGTTCGTTTGCGACTGACGATAAAACTGAAGTCCTCTGTACAATTCCAGCTGAAGATGATTGTTTCTCGGTTGCTGGTCAACTGCGCCCTGGCATGAGAGTTCAGACTGTTGCGACAACAGACACTCTTACTGAATTGCCAGCGACTCGCGAATGCTACCGCCCTTAATCGATTGAACAGGGCCCCATCCACCAGGGGCCTTTTTTACTTCCCCACTCGTATGATTCGGATCTATAGGTTCTGCGAGCGGCAGGCCTGGGATTTTTGCAGCCTGGATTTGAACTGTGCAGGAGACTGAAAAGATGATGACTACAATAAAAACCCTGGCGATAATTGGACTCACTCTTTCGGCCGTCTCCTGTCACTCTCAGTCGGTTGACTCAAAGAATTCTCTTCTCAAAAATGGCAGTCAATCGATAGAAGAACTGGGTGCGAGCGATCTGTCGATCCTCGTTCCTCTCCAAAGTTTTATCTATGACGACCCCTTGGCTTCGACCTTTAATAAAGTCGGTACCGGCATGTGCAATGCCCCGAGTCTTGACCTGGGTGGAGATGATCCCATTCTTTCCTCCGCACTCTGGCAAGACTGGGCGAAAGATTCGTTGATGTCAGTCCTCCCGCTGCCAAACAACGCCGCTGCTTATCGTGAATCCTCGGTCCTGGCTGGACTGCCTGGGCTACTGACGACCCTCAAGGCTGATATGAACGCTTTGCCAGACGTCGAGGTGCCTGCTGATGATCTCTGCCCCGAACCAATTGGCCTCAATGATCTTAAGGTCGACAATATTGAATTGCTTCGAAACGAAGGCACCAATGTTGCCGTCACCCAGACTCTTCCGGCCGGCGCCTGTCATTATAAGAACTGGCGCGTTGTCGGAATGCGTTTCGAGCCTTGCAGCTACCGGCCTTCGGTTCTTTCAAAGGATGCCTCTGCTCTAGATTCCAAGCTTCATCCCGAATTTCCGGCCGACGCTTGCGGTGGTGCTGAACTTCGTCTGGTCCTTCAGCCCTTTATCGCCAATGAAGATGGTGGATACACAGCGGTAGATCTTGCGATTCATGCCTTTTATAAGCTTGGTGATATTCAAGGTTTTGTTGATGACCTTCGGAGTCTGAAAGCAGTCACCAAATCTTCCCTCAATGCATCGACAACTAAAGATCCGGCGTCTGCCTGGTATGCTGATCAAAAGGAAATGCTCCTCCCGCATCCAGGTCTGCGCGAAGAAATGGATTGTCTTGCAGGTGCTGATACTACGGGCCCGGTTGGAACAGAATGGAAGAGGATTCTCGCGAAGTATGCGAAACAAAGCCAACTCTTTAAGCTCACTTGGATGACGAGTGATAACAGTGGCGGCAATTGGAGCTTTGGTCTTCGCTTGGTACAGCCCGCCGAAGGATCGGAAACTCCGCGATTTGTGACAAGGAATGAAAGCTTCAAGGTCGAAACCTTTACCGTCTCGCAAGCGACAAGAGGATTTCCCTACACACCTTTTGATCTCTCGCTCAAATCGGTCGATTACTTTTATAAAGCCGGACGCACGGATCTCGCATTGAGCAGCAGTGATGCCAAGGCGTCTTTGAAAGAGCTGATCGATATCGCGAATCCGGATTTAACTTCTCTCAACCTTGGCGGCAAAAGCGGCTCATCCTGCGCGAGCTGCCACACGAGGGACCAGACTGAAAAAGCGGTCCGCACGAGAATGGTCAAGACGCATGACGAACTCGCGGCGATGGCTGAAACGACAAGTCTCTCCTTTCCCATCTGGGATCCGATTCGTAAAACAGTAGAACGACGCAATGATAATAATCTTCGAAACTTTGGTTACGGTCCGGCTATGACTCTTGGCGTCAGTCGGCGGGCGTTGAATGAAACTGATGCCGTTCGACGCCTGGTTAAGGATTATTTCCCTCTGCCAGAGGTGAATCCTGCTTCTCAGGTCCTGTTGCCGCCCGAGGAAACTGTCACTCCTCCTAGCGCGATCAGTTTCGCAAGCGACATCAAACCATTGCTCGAGGCACGCTGCGGCTACTGCCATAGCGCCAAGCGCGGACCGACCTTGCTCATTGAGAAAACTGCGGCAGCCTACAGTTCAGCAATCGTAACGAATATCTGTTCCACTCCTCTCTCACGAAAACACATGCCACCGGGCAAAGTCCTCCCCGAGACGGAGCGTGCTCTGGTTCTTGCCTGGGCCAATGCTCTCTATCCGGACGAAGAGCCTTTGACCTGCGAATCTCTCGTGGGAAGCCGCAGTCACTGACCGAGCGGTCTGTCTTGGATGTTTATCTTTCGACCGATCCATGGTTCCATAATCAGGCAGCGGATGAGCTATGTCACTCAGCCCGCTCGTTGATTAAGGGATGCCTCATGTTAAAGAAGATCGGTTTCGGAATCAGTGTCCTCAGTGTCTTTGGCCTTAGTTCCTGCCGTAGCTATAAGGGTCCTGTCACCGATCACTTCGATGGCGACCTCTTCTATAATCCCTGGAGCCGCTATCAGACGACATTCTTTGATGTCATGAAGTGGAAGCTCACCGCGAAAACGGTGGAATGGCCGCAATCGGTCAAGAACAACCCTTTTCCCGTGATTGACCCTCAATATCAGCAGGGCGATGTAACTGTCAGCTTCATCAACCATGCCTCCTTCCTGATTCAAGTGGGTGGCCTCAATATCCTCAGCGATCCGGTCTTTTCCGAGCGAACCAGCCCCTTCAGTTTTGCCGGTCCCAAACGTGTAAGAGAGCCCGGTATTGCTTTCGATGCTTTGCCAAGGATCGACGCTGTGCTTGTCTCGCACAATCACTACGATCATATGGATCTTAGTTCGCTGCAAAAAATCAGCGACAAACATAGTGCTAAGATTATCGTCCCGCTTGGCGATAAGGGTTGGCTCGAGAGTGATGGCGTGAAGAACGTCGACCAGATGGATTGGTGGGAGACACGCGAGCTTTCCCCTGATGTTAAGGTTCACTTTGCTCCAGCTCAGCACTGGTCGGCTCGCGGCGTTACGGACAAGAATAAAAGTCTCTGGGGATCCTTTCTCATCGAATTCAAAGGCAAGATGATTTACATCGCGGGTGATACCGGTTACGGCCCACATTTTCGAATGGCCGCCGAACGTTTCCCATCGATCGAAGTCGCCCTTATTCCCATTGGTGCCTACGAGCCTCGCTGGTTTATGAAATATGCGCATATGAATCCTGAGGATAGTCTGAAAGCCTTTCGGGACCTTGGGGCAAAGAAAGCGATCGGCATGCACTTCGGCTGCTGGCAGTTGACGGACGAGGGCATCGATGAGCCCGCAGAGGATCTTCGCAAACAGATGAGTCTCGCCAAGGATGAGGCTGAAGATCTGAAACTTCGTTTTCTCATCCCTGAAGTTGGTGGTACCTACCACTATCAGTTCTAGAAAGCTAATCGGGCTCAATTCCTCAAGAAAGTCCTCAAACACCTATATTTTCAGCTTCGAAGGGCCCTCAGCCCTCGAAGCTTTTTAATTTTGGTGGAAATAGCCAGAGCCTAGGCAGCGCTCTGGCTCTGCGTTTTTCTCTCGATGCGGGTGACTGGTTTCACTCATCAGCATTTTCTATAGTGAAAAGAGAAAACCCGGAGGACTCGCCATGACTCGATCAAGCTATCGAATACCGGAGTTAAATATCAGATTTATATTGGCTTTGAGCGTCTTCTTACAGTTTGCCTGTTCGAAAATAGAAAACGCTTCAGTCAGCCCAAAAACCAATGATGCCGTCGTCGATTCGTCCGACCATCCTCAGGAAACGAATCAACTCTCGACACTATCCAGAGGAATCGCTGTTATTGCAAAGAATGCCAGCGCAGCTGTAGTTATGATTTCATCTGAGAGAATGATGAGTCCTGCCGATCTCAGCTCGATGGAGACATTGGACTTTTTAAAGAAACACAAAGGCCTCGAACTTGAGATGCCTCGCACGATCAATGGTATGGGCTCGGGCTTTTTTATCGACATGGAGAAGGGACTGATCGTTACGAATAATCACGTGATTGAAGGGGCGGATCTTCTTCATCTCAAACTTGCCAATATGAAATCTTATGATGCAAAAGTCTTGGCTCGGGATCCTCGCACCGATCTCGCTGTGCTTAAGATCAAAGATGAAAAATTTGATCGCAGCGGACTAAAAACTTTGAACTTCGACAAGACGAGCAATCTTCAGCCTGGGGAATTTGTCTTAGCACTCGGAGCGCCCTTTGGTCTCGAGGCAAGTGTGAGTTTTGGTGTGGTTTCGGCAGTGAATCGAGGCAATCTCAACATCACAGAGCTTGGCGACTTCATTCAAACCGATGCTGCAATCAATCCCGGTAACAGTGGAGGTCCGTTGCTCAATGTTGAAGGCCAGGTCGTCGGCATCAGCACAGCGATCTATTCCCAATCTGGCGTTTACAATGGTGTGGGTTTTGCGATTCCCTCCAAGCTAGTCAATCGGGTGGTTGATAATCTGGTAGACACAGGGCGAGTGGATCGCGGGTATATAGGAGTAAGATTGAGACCGCCTCATACCCGAGGCTCTGTTGAAGCCATTACATTTGAAGCGGAAGGTGCGGTTATAGCTATGGTCACCGAAAAAAGTCCAGCCGCTCTCGCGGGTATCAAGGCGGGTGATGTGATTGTGGCCGTGAACCAAAAACCGGTGGGCACTCCAGTCGATCTAACGAACACGATCGGAATGTTAGAGCCTGGATCGAAGGTGGATGTCGAATTCAAAAGAGGAAAAGAGCGGCAGCGAGTCTCGATGCGTCTCGAACCTTATCCCGAAGTGAAACGTTTTCCGGAAGCGCTTTCGGGTCGCTGAACTCAGAGATGCTTAGTCAGCAGAACCGAAGCTTGCTTCTGTGCCTTGGATCGACGCTGCACGAGTCGATGGGATTGTGAGGACTTCCCATTTCCAGCTCTTCTCGAGATATTTCTTCCAGAGGTTTTGCATAGGAGCAGGCAGAAGGCCGTTCACACCGACGGTCGCGACTGCTTCGAGTTTTCCACCCATCGCGTTCACTTCGAGAGCATTCGCTTTGAAGAGACCGAAAGCCTGTTTTTTGGAGTTCACACCGAGTTCTGCATACATTGGCTCTTCAGCCTCAAACATACGAACTGTGCCCTGTAGACCGGCTTTGGCGATACCGGCAGCAACGGATGCGCCGAGTTCCAGTTTGGAATAAAGTGCCGCTGCAGGATTCAAACGAAGTTGAATGGATTGACGGGATGTGTCGATCGCAGGAACGCCCTGAATACTGATTTCGCCGCCTACTCCAGCATTACCGTAAAATCCAACCGCGCTGAGCGCAGTGCCTGGAATCGAGATCGTGTAGTCGCGAGTTACCTGATAGTTGAAGGCAGAGGACATCGAGCCTTCTTTTACAGTATTACCGAAGGCGCGAATACTGTAGCTTCCGCCGACTGGTCTTTGAGTCGATATGGCTTTAGCATCAACAACCGCGAACGAGGTGTTAAGGGCGTGACCTTTAAGATAGTAGTTTGCAGAAATTTTGCCGGTTGATTGGGATCCGTCGACGACAAAGTTGTTCTCAACAGCGAGAGATGATTTTTTGCCGAGAAGAAATGAGCCGGATTTCGCATAAGCAGCGAGTGGGCTTGAGCTTTGTTTCTTAGCGATATAATCAGCCAGGTTAAAATTGAAAGACGATGAGGAGCTCCTGAAGAAGTCCGAAATGCCTGCAGTCTGTGACTGCTCCTTTTGATCGGCAGACTGTCCGCAGGCAGTTGCGAGGAGAGCGAGACTGATCATGCTTGGGGCTAGAAAATTTTTCATGTGGGGTGCTCCTGAAAGCTGTGTTGTGACATCTCTAGAGCAATCCATGTGCCAGCAAAGCCGCTCTGCTTTATCAGTGACTTAAGTCTGAACAGCTGTCTGAGATCTAGACGAACTGTCACCAAATCGTTCAAACAGCGTTACAATTGGAGAGGTTTCAACTTTGCTAAGTCGTTGATCCCAAATAATATTAAAGCTTTTTTGCATTGTTCCGAAAATCAGGAAAGGTTTTCCATTCTATCTAGAGTCTAATGAACCTAGCTTTGGGACAACGATGCAATCGGGACGTTTGATCTACAGCATCCTCATGATTTTGATTTGTCACGCAAGTTGCAAATCTGCGTTGCCTCGTCATGTGGTAGGCAAGTCACTCTCCGCGACCCCCGAGATTCCTGTCACGACCGGGGATATGCCGACCGATCCCAATTCAGCCTCTCTCGCAGTACTCGATCAGATCATGGCAAAGGAAAGTCCAGAGCAATGCTCGGCAGCAAGCGGAACGTCAAAGGCCAAGCTCAGACTCCTCAACCGTAAAGAATATCAAAACACGCTGCTCGACATTCTTCTCGTCAGCAAAGACTACAGTAGCTATTTGCCTGAAGAGGCTCGTGTCTCAGGGTTTGCCAACAACATCGATGCACTCAAAGTCAACGATACAAAGATCACGGCTTACCTGGGCAACGCGATGGAAATTGCTACGGAGATTCTGCCCGCACTCCCCAACCTCATCGCTTGTAAGTATGAGGATGGGCAGAGTTGTGCCGAACTTTTCCTTAGCAAAAAGGCCGATAAGCTCTGGCGGAGACCATTGACGGCTGCAGAGAAGACAAGTCTGCTCGCTCTCTACAAAACAACCATGGCCGAATCGAAGGAAGACGCCATGGTTCTGATGATCAGCACCGTCCTGATCTCACCCAATTTTCTCTATCGATTTGAAATTGGAAAAGAAGGTGTGCTCGAAGCCTACGAAAGAGCTGCTGCGCTTTCCTATTTCTTCTGGGGTCGTCCCGCAGATCCAAGTCTATGGGCGCTTGCTGAAAGCGGTAAGATCAAATCAGACGCCGTATTGCTCTCCGAGGCGAAACGTTTACTTGCGGATGATCGGGCGAAATACCTGACCCGTGAATTTGCAGAAGCCTGGCTGGCCTTTCAAAAAGGGATCGGCACCGCAAAGGATAAGACTGCCTATCCGGCTTTGAATGAAGCCTTGCAGAAGGCTATGAATGCCGAAGTCGAGGATACCCTGGATTTCTGGATCCGAACCGAGAACAAAACCTTTGAAGGGCTCTTCACGAGTGACTACAGCCTCGCTGGAAAGGATCTTGCCGCCTACTATGGCGAGACTTACAGCGTGGAACAGTCGATCGGCAAAACAAAGTTTACGAAGACACCGAGGCGCGGTGTTCTTGGCTTTGGGGCCGTGCTCGCATCGCTGGCAACGGCTAGCGAAACTCACCCGATCAAGCGCGGAGATTTTGTTCTAAAAAACATGTTCTGCAAAATGCCCGAACCGACCCCTATCGGTCTGATGGTGAAGGTTCCTGATCCGCAACCCAATCTCACGACTCGGGAACGTTATGCTCAGCATTCTGCAAATGCCGCTTGCCGCTCCTGCCACGTGGCGATCGATGGCATTGGCTTTGGCATGGAAGATTTTGGAGCCGGCGGCGAATTTCGTAGCAAAGAAAATGGCAAAGCGATTGATGCGACAGGATCGGTCGTTGGCATCGACAAGAAGACGACTGCCTTTGATGGAACGGCCAAGCTTTCCGAAACCATCGCGCAATCTCGTGAAGCGAAGCGCTGCTATGTTGTGGAGTGGTTCCGCATGGCCAACGGGCAGATTGAATCCGAGCGGGACGTTTGCAGCATTCGCATCATTGCCGATCGATTTGAAATGGGAAAAATGACAGTTGCCGAGCTCCTGATTGCGATCATTACCGATCCAACTTATAGCGCCAAGGGGAATTGATATGACAAAGCTTCGCTATGAGCTTGATCGCCGCAATCTTCTCCGCTTCCTGGCTAACGGAGCTGTGGCACTGCCTTTTATGCGAACCCTTTTAGAAAGCGAAGCCTTTGGTGCGACAGCAGCCAAGAGAGCGCTATTTTTCTATTATCCCGACGGGGCGATCAAAGCTGATTTTCATCCAAGAGAAATCGGATCCAATTTCAAATTGCCGATCATTACCGCTCCTCTCGAAGCCGTTAGGAGCGATGTCATCATGCTCAAAGGCATTCGGTACATCCGGTCTAAGGATTATTTTGGTGATCCTCATGAAGAAGGGGCCGGCGTCGCATTGAGTGGTGTTCCGGATCGCCTGGGCGGTGTCTCGCTCGATACCTACCTTGGCGCGAAATTAAAGGACGGAGTCTCGGTAGGAACTCTTCGTCTCGGTGTGGGATCGAATTATCTCGCCGATTATAAGCGCACAATATCTTTTCTTGATAATAAGCTTACGCCCTCACCGATCGAAGACAATCCGACGAAAGCCTTCGAGGCTATGTTTGGAGCTGTCGATCCAAGTCGGATGAATCCCCGCGCAGCTCTGTCAGCAAAGTTACAGATTAGCGCACTCGACCATTCTCTTGAGGCCATCAAAGGTCTAAAAGCAGCCCTCGGGACAATTGAGGCTCAAAAACTCGAGCTGCATATTGAAGCAGTGCGAGAACTCGAGAGGAGAGTTCAGCTCTCATCAACGAGCGAAGGCATGGCTGTCTGTGGCAAAAAAAATGCTTCAGCCATGAATTTTCCTGTGAGCGATACGGCCAATCCCACACTCGCGCAAAAATACGAGTACTTCGATGTCGTCCTCGATCTGATGACTGATATCATGGTGCAGGCCTTTGCCTGCGGCTTGACTCGGGTGGGGTACCTGCAGCTGGCGGCTCCCGTGGCCTCGACTTCATTTGCTTTCCCGAATGGACCCTCTGTGCCCTCTGGCAAGACTCACCATGACTTTAGCCACCATGGTATTGATCCCGCCTATTCTCAATACTACAGCCGCTGTCAGACCTACTGCATGCAGAAGCTCACGCAGCTGATTCAAAAGCTCAAGGCCACAGCGGAAGGTGACAAGACCCTTCTCTACAACACAGCTCTCATGGCCTTTAGTGAGATCGGTGACGGCAATGTACACGATCACGACAACATGGGTCTCATCCTTGCGGGTCAAGCC
>SEDW01001349.1 GCA_004193325.1 Pseudomonadota bacterium
GCAACCCGCAAGGTAAACGCCTACGAGCTCGCCTCTCGCCTGTCTTACTTCCTCTGGAGTTCCATGCCGGATGAAGAACTCTTAGTGGCTGCGGCTGATAACAGTCTGCTCGATGACAAAGTCCTCTCGGCAAAAGTAAAGTCTATGATCGAGGATCCCAAAGCCCATGCTCTGACCGAAGGCTTTTCTAATATCTGGCTTGAAACCAATAAGGCCCAACGGGTAGTGCTGGACGCGAAGCTTTTCCCCAAATTCACTCCCTCGATTCGCGATGCGATGGTGAAGGAGACGGATCTCTTCTTTCAGGACTATCTTAAGAAAGATCTCAACATCAACTCGATGCTCTCCGCAGATTTCACCTATGTGAACGATGAGCTCGCGGCTTATTACGGCCTGCCGCTCCCGAGCAGTAAAACCCCTGTCCGTGTAACTCTCCCCGCAGGCCCAAGGCGCGGCGTTCTCTCGCAGGGCAGTATTCTTACTGCGACGAGTACCGAAGCCCGCACTTCGATTGTGAAGCGCGGCACCTTCATCCTTGCGAATATTCTCTGTCAAACCCCTCCGGATCTACCGCCAGGGCTCACGATCGATCCTTTGCCAGCTGTGCCCGATGCAAATAAGACCACTCGAGAGATTCTTGCTGATCACATCGCATCGCCAGCCTGCGCGGGTTGTCACGCGATCATCGATCCCCCGGGATTTGCGCTGGAAGGCTTTGGGCCGGACGGTCTGGCAAGAACGCAGGAACGCGGTAATCCCGTGGACTCTACAGGCAGCTTCGCAGGCAAAGAATTTAAGAATGCAACGGAGTTCGCCGCGCTTCTACAAGCGGATACCAAATTCGAAGAATGCGTGACCCGTAAAGTGTTCAGCTATGCCTTGGGCCGCAGCCTCGGCACGAACGATGATGGATTTGTCAAAACGCTGAGCCAAGAAAACAAAGAAGCGGGCGGCAGACTCAAAGCCCTGATTGAATCGGTAGTTCTCTCGGATGCTTTCCGCTCGCGATAAAAAGGA
>SEDW01000285.1 GCA_004193325.1 Pseudomonadota bacterium
AAGCCCCTTGGCCTCTTGACTGGTCTCATGCATGGGCCCGAAACAGAGGTAAAGTCCACGGCAGGCGGGCTCAAGCACGTTATGCACCCGATAATGCAAAGCTCCACCGACCCAGGCTAGATGGGCACAGCCATAGAGCTCAGGCAAATCACCCAAGACGTCGACTAATAAGACATCGTGTCCCGCTGTCGCGTGCTCGTAGCCCTCTGTGCTCACTCGACAGGTCCGAACGTTTTCTAACATGTTTTGCATAGTCGAAATGTTAGCTTCCGAGAGATCGTGCGGCGCGACGATCACGGCAAGCTTTGGATCGATTTCCAGGAGCTGCCGATAGACGATCATGAATTCCTGCAGATCTCGTTGCCAGGCGCTGCCCAAGACGATGACTCGGCGGCCTTCAAGAAAGCTCTTGAGCGAAGTCTTAAGCTTCTCCAAAGCGTCCTGACGTTCTTCGATTCGTTCCAACACGCGATCATATTTAGAATCGCCCGTGACGATCACTTTCTCGGGAGGAGCCTGCAGAACCGAAACATAAAAATCCTTGTCTTCATCGCCGACGACAAAGATCTTTTTCATCGGAGCGAGCAAAGACGATCGGAGAGCTCGAGCCAAACGCTTCTTACGCAGATGCGCTGCCTCCACCCCATCAATGAGATAAAGTGGAGCGAAGAGTTTTCCCATATGCACAAGGCCAGGCCAGAGTTCATATCGAACAAAGATCAAAGCGTCGGGCCGAAGCTGAGCACAAACTTCACGCCAGTAGCTCGGGCGATCCGAGGCAACAAGGGCAAAGGGAATCTTTTCGTTTTGTGAGCGGGCGAATTTGATGCCGGAAGGCGAGAAGAAGAGGATAAAGAGAGCCGAGTCCCCGCGCTTTTGCAAACGCTTGAGCAAAGGCTTGGCCTGCTCATACTCACCAGCTGATGAGCAAACGAAGATATAAGACTTCGGGTAGCGGCTTCTTAGCCTGGCCCATTCACCGATGACCGATTCGGCTGCGACACGGGTCTGCCAGTGTTCTTTCAGCTTGGGACTAAAGTTCCCGATTAGCCGAATGAAAAAGGAAAGAACAACCCAAAGACCTTCGTAATGAAAAAGGAAAGAACAACCCAAAGACCTTCGTAAAGAAACATTTTAAAAGTCATCTTCATTTTGTGTCTGGCTTTTTAGTGTCGACATCGCTCTTTTGAAGCGAGATCTTATTTTTAATAATCCGTTTAACATGCTCGACGACTTGCACGGGCTGAATCAGACCAAAACAGAGTTTGTCTCCATAACGGCAATCCTGTTTGCCGTGTTTGGAACAAGGGCGGCAACCGAGCTGTGAGGAAAAGGCCCGGCTTTCCTCGCGCCAAGGCGGAAAACCAAAGGCTTCCACGGTCGGACCAAAGAGAGCTGCCACGGCAACGCCGACCGATTCCGCAACGTGAAGAAGTGCTGAATCGTTACAAAGGAGAGCATCCGCTTCCTTCAACGCCAAAGCCGTTTCCCAGAGATTGAGTTTACCGGCAAGGTTTAGCACCGGGCCTTTCCAATCAAGCTTATCGAGAATCGCCAAAGCGATATCCCGCTCCTGTTCATTCCCGACGAAGAGGAGGCCGATCGTTTCTTCTTTAAGGACAGAGTCCTGACGAATGTTGAGGTCAAGGAGTTCCATGATGTCTTGGAGGAGCTGCACCGGAGCGCGTTTGGTCTCGTAGGCCGCACCGGGTGCGATCGCAAGCCAGCGGCCAAACTTCATTTCCTTCTGCCAGGGTTTTTCTCCCGTATCGTGTTCACTCAATAGACTTGGAACGGCTTTCACCTGATCGAGACCATCGAGCATTTCTACAGGGAGATGCACTTCGAGTGCATGGCGAAGAGTCTTGAGCATCATATCGTATTGATAGACGTCGGTTTTCTGCATCTCGGGTGGAAGCGTTTTGCGCCGGCCTCTAAGCCTTGCGACGACGACCATCGAGCCGCGTTCGAAGCTTCTTTTGTCGGCGGTGTAACTTGGGATCTTATAGTCTTTTTTGAGGACTCGGCAGAGGAGCTTTGATCTCAGGTTCGTTTGCAAATCGATAACGAAGTGCACATCCTTGAGTTCTTCGGCGACCTTATCTTGATAGTTGCTGGCATCGGGATCGACATCAACTGCTTTGATCTCGGGAAAGGCGCTCGCGACAAGGCCAAGCGCAGGCCTTCGGCCAACCCAGGTGATCTGCACAGGCGCTGGAATCTGCCGAAGCAGATCAATGCACGCTGTAGCAAGAACGACATCACCTATGCTTGTGCTTCGAATAATACCGATCTTAATCAACGGCAACATCGCTGGTGGTGTTAACACGTGAGCTCTCCTCTTGGCGGCCAGGACCCGTCTCCCTTGGGCTACGGACAATAGCAGAACATCGTGGACGAGACTAATCCCTATTTCAGCTTAGTCTCCCGAAATTCTATCAAATCGCTCGCGACTTATCTTTTAATTAACTCGCGCCTGGCTCCCGGCAGCATTTACCGAGGGGGGGATAATTGTGCGTAAAAGCCAAAATGGTACAATGTACATAGGCTCCGTTGCAGCTTCGATCTAAGGGTGCTAACAATTATGAATAATGATCATCAAAAACCCAAGACAGAAGTCAAAAAACGTCAGGAACGGAAACGTTATCTGAACGTGATTTACTTCATCGACTCCAAGCGGACACGAACACTTAAGTTCAGTATCGGCAAGAGCTACTTCACCGTGGGTCTCGTCAGTGCGGCTTTGATCTGGTCGATCGTTTCTGCCACTCTTCTCGTCCGTGACCGCTTTGTGATTGCCGGCATGGAAACCCATACCCAGTCCCTCCTAGCGACCGTCTTCAACTATCAGACGCGCTACGATGAAGTTTATGAGAAGGCCTATCCTGATAATGATTCTTCTTTCCTCGCCAATTCTGTGGCCGAAGAAAAAGCCGAAGATGCCAAGGCCGCAGCTGCTGCTCCTGCACCAGGCGCCATGAGTCTCTCAGCCAAAGCCTTGCCAGCGCCGACCCCGAAAGAAAAAGTCGTGAGCGCACCTGCTGCTGCCGCGACGCCTTCGACCGAGCCGCCTCTGTCGATCGATAACTTTTCGCCTTCGATCAACGACAAGACATTACTGATTCGCCTCTCGCTTAAGAATCTTTCGAGTCCCAATAAGACTTCGGGTTCGGTCCGCGCTCTGGCAAAGTTTGTCGACAAGGATAATAAAACCTATTCTCTCGAAAGCCACCCTCGCGCAACCGGCGACGAAACGGGGAACGACGAGCACTTCAACATCCGCTACTTTAAGAACAAAGCCTTTTATTTCGAAACACCCAAAGGTGTGACGAGCGGCAAGTTTCTCGAAGTGACCGTGACGATCAAAGATGACGACGGCCGCTCAAAGGACTTCCCATATCCGATCTCCAAAGAATTCGGTACAATTGAAGATAAGCCCGCACCGCCAAGACCTGCAGTCGTGAAACAAACGCCTCCGCCGCCCATCGCAGCGCCGGTCGTGAAAAACGATGTCAAGGAATCGGACGAAACGGAAACTGAATCTCCTCCTGAACCCGAAGCTGATACCGCTCCACCACAGGCTCCCTCTCCTGCAGATTCCAGTAATTAATCGATAGTTTTCGGCCTGTGATTCGTCACGGGCTTTGCCTTTATCTAGCCCCCGAACATTCTGATCGTTCAATCCCCGCCCTTTTGAGGTCATGCGATGAGCAAGAGATATGTACTGCCGCTCCTTCTAACCGTGAGCGTAGGACTTGTGAGCGGCTGCCGCTATTTCAAATCCGAAGCGAGCCTGCAAATCCAGGCTCTGAACGGCGATGGCGAAGCCCTTCGTAACGCCAAGGTCATGGTCAACAAAGTCCAGGTCGGCAACACCGACGACAAGGGCTTTTTCAAAGGCAATCTCGAACTCCCTGTCGATGAGCCACTGCTCGTCGAAGTCAGCAAACCTTCGACTGACACCTTTTACGCGCCCTACTTTGAGACGATCAAAGTCAAACGTGGCGACGTTAACACATTTAAATTAACCGCGACGCTCTATGGTATTAAGCAAGGCTCCACCGATGCGAATGCGGCGGTTGAAGAGGCTCCGACAGCCGACGCCACGAGCGCCATTGCCGTTTCCGAACCTACGGAAGTGCTGGCCGTTCCAAGTCACCTGGATACTCCAACCCTTGCCACAGCAACGGATGCAACCGCAGCTGCGCAAAGTAAAGCGGCGGCCGAAGACAATGGCCGCCCGCTGACCTACTACATCGTGTCTGGCCGTGATCCGGTTGAGAACGCTTCGGTGTTCTATGGCGACTCAACAAAAAAACAATGGAAACACGGTTGCTACACGAACGCGAGCGGCCGCTGCAGCTTCAAAGTTCCTGAGCACCTTGATAACATCGTGACTTTGGTCCGCGCCAAAGGCTTTCAAACCCAAAGCCGCACCTTTCAGCTTCTCGATGGCGACAAGGTTCGCTTCGAACTCAATCGCGGCAAAAGCCTCGAAGTCTTTGCGATCAGCCCTGTGCAAGGGAATATGGAAGGCGTCGAGAGCATCAAGGTCAGCCTCAACGGCAAATACCTCGGTCTCACCGATCGTTTTGGTTCATTTATCGCGCCTCTCGATATGGAACTTCCCGCTGATGCCAAAGTTCAGCTCGAAGCCGATCAGTGGCTTCCAGCAAAATCAGAAATCAGCCTGAACGCGCAGACCAATGATTCGATCATCCAGCACTTTCAAAGCATCAAACCCGTCGCTCCCAAGATCGCGGTCATGGACTTTGTCGTCTATCGCGACAAGAGCGATGCCGCGATGCTCAATCCTCCTACTCAAGAATCGCTCCAGGCCGCTCTAAACCAGGCCGGCGCGAACATCGTCAACGGCCCCGCTTTGAACGGCAAATTCGCCGAATACAAAGTCTCCCTGAACGACCTCACAGCCTCGACCTGGAGCCAGCTTCGCAAGGTTCCCGAGT
The DNA here is from genome assembly GCA_004193325.1 of Pseudomonadota bacterium. GTDB lineage: Bacteria > Bdellovibrionota_B > Oligoflexia > Oligoflexales > Oligoflexaceae > Oligoflexus. The sequence goes on from SEDW01000285.1 coordinate 4,968, forward strand.
CCTTGAACTATGTGATTCGCCCTTCGTTCGTCGAAGGACCGAACGCCCGCATCATCCTCTCGGCGATCGATGCTCAAGGGCAAATGGTTTACTCTGCTTCGCAATCGGTCAAAGCCAAGGGTTCAACCCAAGCTGTTCTCACTGATCTCTCCAATCGCATTCTGCAAAACATTCGTCACGAGGGCGCAATTGTTGAAACAGTCGGCGAAGAGTTCCGCATCAATATCGGCAAAAGTCACGGCATCCAGGCCGGTGACAAGATCCAGGTCACGGGCAACATTCGTCTTCCTACGGGTGAGATCAGCGCTTGGGATACGATTGCCTCGGCAGTCGTGACCGAAGCGGGCCCCGAGCGCAGCCGTATCAAACTCGTTCAAACGCAGCCCAATTCCAAAGTCGAAGCCGGCAACAGCGTAAGTCTCGATCGCCGCCCCAAGGCGAATGGCGAAGCCGTCACAGTATCGATCCTCGAAGAACAAAGCCAAGGCCCAATCGGCCTTGCTGAGGTTTATTCAGGCGACCAGTGGCTGGGATCGAGTGATCTCACAGGTCAGGCGCAGGTTTCGGAAGTGGATCTACTGAAAACGAAAGACATCAACGTCTTTAGCCCCGGCTACACACCGGTCACAATCGCTCTCGCTCCCGGTAGCAAAACGATCCAGGCGGCTCTCGCTCATGATGCGACCCCTGTTCAGATCGAATCGCAACCGTCCGGTGCTCTCGTTAAGATCAACGGCCGCGACCTCGGTCGCACGCCGATCGACACGGATATTCCTTATCCTGGTCCCTCGGTAAATGTTGAGATCGGTGGCGTTGATGGCTTTGAATACATCACTCGCTCACAGTCCGTCGGTAGCCGCGGCATCGTGATGAAGGGCAACACGCAGATCACGCTCAATCGCGATCCGCAGCAAGCCGCTCGAGTCCTGGCAAGCGAAGGCAAGTTGATCGACGCCGCGCAGATTCTCGAAGGCATTCCTGAAACCGACGCAGCCTATCTCCTCGCTCAGCATCAACTCGG
>SEDW01001350.1 GCA_004193325.1 Pseudomonadota bacterium
TATAGCGATTCCGGATGAGGTGTAGTGTGAAATATGTGAAGCTTAAGGAGTGAAAGCTTACTCACAGGATTTACGGGAACGGATCGTGGCAGCCCGTGTTGCAGGGCAAAGTATCTCTGAGGTGGCGCGCGTCTTCGCTGTGTCGCCAGCGGTGGTTCAAAAATATTGGCGGCTTCACCGCAACGGTCAGTCTCTAGCAGTGGGTCGTGCTCCAGGCAAAGCCCCCCGCTTGAAGCCAGATCAAGAAGCTGCCTTTGTCGCGATGCTAGGCGAGAAGAGCGATTGGACTCTGGCTCAACTGGTTAAAGAGTGGGAGAAACGAAGTGGCGTTTTGCTGCCGCGCTCAACCTTGCACGACCACCTCAAGCGCCTGGGCGGGCGGTACAAAAAAAGAGTCGCATCGCCCTCGAACGCTGCCCCATAAAGCGAGCCGCCTTTCGAGAACAGATCGCGCAGATCCCCGTAGAGAAGCTGGTGTTTCTGGACGAATGCGGCTTTTCGTTGAACCTCTGTCGCCTCTATGGCTGGGTTTTAGGCGGTGGACGGTGTGAAGAAGGCGTGCCATTCAACAAGGGAATCAACCGCTCAGTGCTAGGTGCTTTCTCGCTACCCACCACAGACTGCCCAACAGGAATGAGAGCTCTCTGGCAGAAGTTGGGGGCTTGGACGCGGGACACTTTCGAAGCGTTCTTGCAGGACGGGTTGTTACCTCACCTGTCTCAAGGAAGCGTTCTGGTTCTCGACAATGCTCGTATCCATCATGGCGGAAATGTAGAAGCCTGCGTGAAGCAGGCAGGTTGTTCGTTGCTCTACCTGCCGCCATATTCACCCGACTTCAATCCCATCGAATTGGCCTGGAGCTGGATCAAAACGCAGGTGAGAACTCTCGCTCCACGGAGCGATAATGAACGTGAAAGAGGCATTCAGGCCGCAGCACAACAACTTCCAAACTCAGCGGCCAAGCAGTGGTTCAAACACTGCAAACTGCTTACATCTTAATCGGAACCGCTATAA
>SEDW01001351.1 GCA_004193325.1 Pseudomonadota bacterium
AAGAATTGAGTGCTGACGATAGCCCAGCTCGTAGCTGCTGCAGGCGGAGCGACGATAGGTGCAGTCGTGGGTGTCTCCGGAGTCGGTACTACAACCACGGGAGTTGTAGGAGTCTCGGGTGTAGCCGGGGTCGGTACTACAACCACGGGAGTTGTAGGAGTTTCTGGAGCAGCAGGGCCGGCTGGAGCCGGAGCCACTGGAGCGGTAGCAGGAGTCTCAGCAACGACGGTGGTTGGAGCACCGGCTAAACCGGAGTTTTGGGCTACGGGTTGAGCGGCAACCGGAGCATCACTATCGTCGTCAGGACGCACGCCACAGCTGGAGAGGGTGAAGAGTGCGAGGAATAGAAAAGACTTTGGACTCGAGAAGACTGACTTTGCCATAGGGGACCTCTTTGACGACGACCGGCGGATGTTGACCCGCTGTTATGGACTGACTCATACCACCTGTCACTAAGTTCATCACCATCAAAGATGCTAAATTTCATTTTAAAATTTTTGCGACTGCGAGCGGCAATTGCTTGCTATCAAAGGCCTATACGAGAATGTAGCAACGTGAATCACTTCCTTGGCTTAAGAAATCCTGAACAAAGGAGAGGCGTTTCATCAATAATCGGAAAGTGTAAGCTGAAATAATTGACCTATTCCCTAAGGCCTTTGCTGGCAGATACCGGCTCAGGCTGAGATGGCTTCTTCTGAATAGGAAATGAACGATGATCGCGATGAGACCGATCCGTCTCCGAGACAAATAGGTGTTTAATCCTTATTTCATGAGTGGTATTGAGGCGATTCACCCAAAAAATATGAGGCGATTTGCTGAGCATCACGCTCAATTTTTCTGGGCGTACATAAATTCGTTTTTAAGTGATTTTTGCCCGGAACTGGCTCCTGACTGGCAATTCTTTCGCTTGGGCTCGCCTACGAAAAAGTCGTATGATCCAGGCGAGGATCCTTAGGCCTCAATCGGTCAGCTTGAGAGGATAAATATGCTTAAAGTTGAAATATGGTCCGACAT
>SEDW01001352.1 GCA_004193325.1 Pseudomonadota bacterium
GCGATCACGAGGTCGATCAAGCAAAGTCATACGATAATCGAACTCAGTGATGGCAAGTCTCATCTGATACAACCCAAAGCGCAGCGAACGTTGCAGCGACTCCTTTCCCTGCTTCAACGCAAAAACGATAGCCTGGTCCTTGATCCTCGCCAATTGCCGTTGATTGACCAGATGCTGAGTGACTTTGAAGCCATCGAGCCATCGCCAGTTCTCGATGAATACCGTAAAAACCTTCGTGCTGCTCAATCAGCAGGATCGGAGGACATTGCCCCCTCCCCACACTTTAAAGGCAAACTTCGCCCCTACCAAAACGAGGGTTTGAACTGGCTCAACAAGATGACCAATCTTTCTTTCGGCGTTTGCCTGGCAGACGAAATGGGCCTCGGCAAAACTATACAAATCCTGGCGCTGCTTGATCTTCGAAGGCAATCCGATTCCGCGAGTCTCATCGTAATGCCGCGGAGTCTGGTCGGAAACTGGAAAGCTGAGATCGCCCGCTTTGTTCCTGATATGAAGGTGCTCGACTACTCGGGCCCTCGTCGAGATGCCGACAAAGACTTTTTCAATAGCTGGGACGTGGTCCTCACGACCTACGGAGTCCTCCTTCGAGAAGACGAGAGTCTGATGAATCATGCCTGGCAACATGTGATTCTCGACGAAGCACAGGCCATCAAGAATAGTCGCTCGCTGACCGCGCAGGCTGCCCATCGACTCAGCGCCCAATATCGAATTGCCTTGAGTGGCACTCCTTTGGAAAACGATAGTTCCGAGCTCGTTTCGCTCTTTCGCTTTCTCAATCCCGCGATGCTTGGGCCTGAGACAGAAAAGGCTCTTTTGGATGGCAGCAAGGACAACGAGGCATTTAAGAAGATCATAAATACCCTTACCTGCGAGATGGGGGATGCTCAAAAGAAGACCTACGCTGAGTATCTCATCTTCTATAAGCAGAAAATTACGGAACAAATCGCCCGCGAAGGCTTCGGCAAATCCAAGCTCCTGATGATTGAAGCCTTACTGAGACTGAGACAAATCTGTTGCCATCCACGGCTCGTTAAAGCTGACGACAAAACGACTGAAAGTGCGAAGCTCGATATTCTCATGGAGAAGCTCGAAGAAATTCAAGGCAGCTCTGACAAAGTTCTGATCTTTAGTCAGTTCACAAGCTTCCTCCACCTCATCGAAGAACGATTGGTGGAGCAGTCCATTGTCTATGAATACCTTGATGGCCAAACCAAAGATCGCACGAAACGAGTTAAACGCTTTCAAGACGATCCAGAAATCAAAGTCTTTCTCATTAGCCTGAAGGCTGGCGGCGTGGGTCTTAATCTCACAGCTGCGCGCTATGCCTTCATCATGGACCCCTGGTGGAATCCTGCGGTCGAAGAACAGGCGATGGCGAGAGCCCATCGCATCGGGCAAGACAAGCAGGTGATTATTTACAAGGTTGTGGTCAAAGATTCCATCGAGGAAAAGATCCTTGAACTCCAGGTGCAAAAGAACGATTTGGTTCGTGAATTCATGGACGGCGATGAAAGTGGTGTACAGGAGAAAAATCTCCTTCAGAGGATTACTCCGGGAGATCTGGAGCTTCTCATGTCGTGATTTCGAAGCATCGCCTTTCATGACAAAAGCTCCAACTCATCACTGAGCTGGAGCTTTTGTTTAATATGCGAAACTAAGAATTAGAG
>SEDW01001353.1 GCA_004193325.1 Pseudomonadota bacterium
TTGTAGGTTTAATGGAAGGTAATATTAAAGTTGAACAAAATACTACAAAAGGAACTACGTTCACAATTTCGCTACCATGTTGATATTAAATTAACTGATTATTTGGTAAATCTGGAAAGGATTTTTTTATCAATGGATTTTTCCATCAGTTCTTGTCTATTGGATGCACTAATTGGAACCACAAAATTAAAATCTAAATGAACTTCGTGATTTGTTAGTGTAGCAATATGATTGGTATTGATAATATATTGTTTATGTACTCTCGCGAAAATTTCTTTGGGTAACTGTTTTTCCAAGTTTTTCAAACTTACAAGTATAACGTGTTTATCAGCACTCGTAAATAACTTTGAAAAATCGCCCATACTTTCGATGTAAATCACATCATTGTATTTAAGCTTTGAAATTCCTTTTGTTTCTCTAAAATAGAAAAAATCATCGTGGTCTTTTTTGATTTCAACACCATCAATGAGCTCATTGTTAATTTGTTTCTTTAATTCAAGGTATTCAATCGCTTTGTTCACTGATTTTAAAATTCTCTCAAATGTGGCCGGTTTTACTATAAAATCAATTGCGTCTAAATCATAGCTTTCAACAGCATATTCGCTATGCGATGTAATAAAAACAAATAGTGGTTTGCTTTTGATGCTCTTTAATAGGGCTGTACCAGAAAGTTCTGGCATGTCAATATCCGAGAAAACAACGTCAATATCAGTATTTGATAGAACATTAGCAGCTTCGATACTGCTCGTACATACTTGAACTATTTCTAATGATGGAATTTTTTTTAAATGCATTTCAAGTGCATCTCTCTCAATTTCATTATCATCAACAATTATACATTTATACAACATTTGGGGAAAGATTATTAATTTAGTATTATACAGGTTTAAATAGGTATTGTTTTAAATATAGACTAAATATTTGTTCGCATAAATATAATATTCTTAATAACTTTATTTATGTATGAATTGAATTACTTTTTATGTTTCTTTTCTCCTGTGTAAAGTTTTTCG
>SEDW01001354.1 GCA_004193325.1 Pseudomonadota bacterium
CTCTAATTCTTAGTTTCGCATATTAAACAAAAGCTCCAGCTCAGTGATGAGTTGGAGCTTTTGTCATGAAAGGCGATGCTTCGAAATCACGACATGAGAAGCTCCAGATCTCCCGGAGTGATCCTCTGAAGGAGATTTTTCTCCTGTACACCACTTTCATCGCCGTCCATAAATTCCCGCACCAAATCGTTCTTTTGAACCTGCAGCTCGAGGATTTTTTCCTCGATGGAATCTTTGACCACGACCTTGTAAATAATCACTTGCTTGTCTTGCCCTATGCGATGGGCTCTCGCCATCGCCTGTTCTTCGACCGCGGGATTCCACCAGGGGTCCATGATGAAGGCATAGCGTGCAGCTGTGAGATTAAGACCCACACCGCCAGCCTTCAGGCTAATGAGAAAGACTTTGATTTCTGGGTCGTCTTGAAACCGTTTAACTCGTTTCGTGCGATCTTTCGTTTGGCCATCAAGGTATTCATAGACTATGGACTGTTCCACCAATCGTTCTTCGATAAGGTGGAGGAAGCTTGTGAACTGACTAAAGATCAGGACTTTGTCCGAGCTGCCTTGAATTTCTTCGAGCTTCTCCATGAGAATATCGAGCTTCGCACTTTCAGTCGTTTTGTCGTCAGCTTTAACGAGCCGTGGATGGCAACAGATTTGTCTCAGTCTCAGGAGAGCTTCAATCATCAGGAGCTTGGATTTGCCGAAGCCTTCGCGGGCGATCTGCTCCGCAATTTTCTTCTTATAGAAGATGAGATACTCAGCGTAGGTCTTCTTTTGAGCATCCCCCATCTCACAGGTCAGCGTGTTTATGATCTTCGAAGGAAGATCGAGAACCACATCCTCTTTGCGTCTTCGGAGAAGGAAAGGACGAAGGCTTCGGGCTATTTGGTTAAATGCCTCGTTGTCCTTGCTGCCATCCAAAAGAGCCTTTTCTGTCTCAGGCCCAAGCATCGCGGGATTGAGAAAGCGAAAGAGCGAAACGAGCTCGGAACTATCGTTTTCCAAAGG
>SEDW01001355.1 GCA_004193325.1 Pseudomonadota bacterium
TCTCGCACAAAGAGGGAGCGAAGGCGAGGCCTGCTAGCGGCCTTTTTGAGACGCTGAGGGCGCTGGCGACTGGGCTTTGAGGCGATTCGTTTGTTGGGCGAAATTCTTGCTCACAATGGAAATGAGGAGCTGACCGATAAGCTGGGTCTGCTTATCGCTGACGTGTTCGAAGGAAATCGCCACCTGGTTTCCGGAAATGAACACCCGGCGAACTCTACCCGAGATCTTAATAAAGTCCCCGTCCGGCATGTGGAGAAACTGCGACACGGGAATATTGAGCTTCACCTGATCGCCTAGGCGAAAAATCGTATTCTGACCGGCCGTGAGCAATGCCCCGTGCATACTCAGATCGATGATGCGGCCATCGGTAAGCGTGTTATGCGTAAGATGAAAATAGGTGATGGGCAGACTCACCGGATAACGGCGACTCTTGCGGCGGTTCTTGGCATCAATACCGTTCTTTACCCGCGAGAGGATCTGAGGAAGAGTCGTATCGGTGTAAACAAGGTACTCGTCCGATTCCCGGTAGACGAGAAGAGTTGAGTGATAAGCCTTGATCAGGGCCTCGGCATCTTTGGTGAGGAAGAGAACAGGGATATTTTCATCCCGGCGTTTTTCCTTGAGCGTCTTGATCAAAGACATCATCTGAGCGCGATCGGCGAAGGTATCGTTCACGACGAGGAGCGAAATATTTCGGCCGAACTGACGAGTGAGTTCATCCGTGGTCCGAGCCGTGGAGAGCGCGAGCGCGGGATAAGATTTTTTGATGAAGCTCTCGAGTCCGCCTGAAATCTGTCGATCGAAATTATCACCCAAAGCGAGGATGACATAATTTTTGCGTTTTTTGCGAGGGCCCTGCAGATAGGCTTCGAGCTTATTCTGCGTGCCTTTTTCTTCCGCCGGGTCTTTTTTTATCGTCTCGTTCATCGCTAGTTCACCTTACATGGCTACTGGACTACGGGCGTCGTTACGAGGCTTGTTACGAGCTGTTTGAATCTGTTGGAAGAAGCC
>SEDW01000286.1 GCA_004193325.1 Pseudomonadota bacterium
GGCTCTGGGAGGACAATGCTGTCACGCTGAGTAAGCTTGTCGACGCAGAAATCGATGTTGCCATTATACTTCTCGCCAGTTGCCCAGCGAACTTTGGAACAGATCTCAGGATCGGAGTTGCGGCCGTTGACACAACCTGATGGAACACCCGTACAGAGCGAGCCAACCGATTTACCTTGGCCCAGACGATAAAGAGCGTCTTCGTTGCAAAGGTCGACGAGATAACGGGCAGCACTGATAGAATTGACTGGAGTCTTGCCACGGCTGTTCAGATAGAAATCGCGTTTGTTATCAAAGCTTGTAGTGAAACGGCAGGTCTTCTCGGTCGTCGTGGTTTTGACGACTTTCCATTCACAGTATTCTTCCTGATATTTGATGCTGGCTTCCGAAGCCACACCGTAACGCTTAGGCTCACAGGCCCAGTCGATCACGTAGCTGCGAGGCTTGCCAACAGCAGGCTCTGCGGGAAAGGTTGGATCAATGGGTAGAGTAGGATCGCTAGGATCAGTCGGTTCGGCCGCTGGGGGAGTTTCCCAATCCGATTGCACCCGAGAATTGGAAGCGGATTTATTATCGCTCTTGTTACAAGCAACAAGGCTTAGAACTGCAAGCGAAGCAAAAAGCTGAACCTTCAAAAACCGCAGCATGGTGTGTCCTCTTCTCAAAGTTTTCTCGCCGGTCGAACAGTCGCATATGCAAGACATATTGCGCTAAGTCAAATCTCTTGAACTGGCCAGCCGTTTAATGAATTATCACAAAGTTTTTATCCAAGAAAGCAGGTTTTCAAAGGGTTCTATTCACGGAGCATGTACAAATTTATGAATTTTTACTTTTTGCTGAGCTGTCCTGGCTAGTCTGTGCGCTGATCTGCACTGTGACAGGAACTGAGAGTTCCTAGACGTTCGCAGGAGAAAATCTTCCGTCCGGGACAAGTTTGAAGCTTCAAATGCATGATGCGAAAGAGATTATTCGCTCTGTGAATGAGCTGTGACTCGCACATTTTTTTGATCATGTGAGCTGAAAGTTTCATCGCCATTTGAAACGAATTGTAACGCTCTTTATTATTATTCAACCGATATTTGGCAGCTGAAATTCTATCAGTTGCAAAGAAAAAAAATCTGATGATTGATGAATGCGGCTTTGCAAAGAATTGGAAATTCGCCGAAGCTTAAGCGCTAAGCCTTTGCAGGCGTTCACTTAAGCTTTGGATTGCTTGACAAGGTCTAGGCGCTGCGGTACCAGCTTTGAAGAACAATACAATCTACCGCCACTCGAGATGCATGAGTCGGATTAACCTTGAGATCACTGAACCGGACAGCAACGTTTAAGGATGTAATATGAAATTGAGTCTTCTCTTCCCTCTCGCAATCAGTCTTGCCGCTCTCTCAGCCTGTACCGACCCTAGCGTCGCAAACAAGGCAGTTGCCGCACAAAATAGCGAAATCAGCGCGACCGCTTCCGCTGCGGTTCACGGAATGGTCATTTTCGGAACGGATACACTTTTCGTGTCCCACATCCCAATGTACATGTCTCCTCACGACTACCAGTCGATCATGCAGGTTAAGATCAGTCATCCGACAAGTGATGCTCTCGCTGTTTACCAAAAGGCCCTTGGAACGAGCGGCAAACAAACTCTCTTCACAGTCCGCCCAAAACCATTTGTTCTGCCAAATCTGTTGAATGGCAAGATCAGCAGTTTTACAGCTGATCTTTACAAAGGCAATTTTGAGCAGGGTGGAAAAGTAGTTCTTTCGAACGTGACCGTCACAGTCGAAGAGAACCTCTATACAACCCAATTGAGTAAGTCGACCGCTGCTGTGGATGCATTGACTTATATTCCAGTTGAGACTGCTGACAGCTCTTACCTCGTTCACCAGATCTCAGCGCCCAATAACTTTGACCACATCGTTCAAATCCAGTGGTTGAACAAGGGCAGCAATTCAACTGCCGATTTCCCGTCGACTGTTGATGAAACCAGCCCCATCAATGTCGAACCACTTCCAGTCAAAGAAGAGATTGTTTTCAAAACATTCTCGGTAGCTGACAAAGAAGCCAATCGTCTTCAGGCTGGCCAGTACTTCAGCGTAAGCGAAGATGGAACAATCGCAGAAACTGCGACCGCAACAGGCGCCGCATTCCGAGTTGTTTCTGATTTCTATTGCACACAGGGTCCGGATTTTTACAATCTTTGTGATTAATGAGGTTTTAGAATGTTCTCTAAGAAAATACTCGCTTCGGTTCTCTTTGCTTGTTTACCACTCTTGAGTGCTAAAGGTTATGCGGACGTGACTCCACTAAACAACTCGACTTCAAGCAAACTTGAAGTAGGATCTCTCGACGTTAAATGGAACCACGGTTCCTCGAACTGCGCGACGAACAAAGACCCGGCTATTCAAGTCCATGCTTACAACGATAACCTCGTTATCTTGCGCCAGAACAAATGCGTAAACTACGAAGCGCCTTTCATGTACCTCATCTTCGGTGAGAAACGTGCGATCCTCTTCGATACCGGCGCGACAAAGTCGGCGACTCAGTTCCCTATTCAGAAAACAGTGGAAGCACTGGTCGTCGCTCACTACGGTGCAGCGGAACGTGCGAACATCGAACTCGTAATCGCCCATACTCACGCTCACGGCGACCACATTGCTGGCGATGCTCAGTTTAAAGGCAAAGCCAACACGACAGTGGTCGGCACAAGTCCAACGGCAGTTGCAAACTACTTCGGCTTTAGTAATTGGCCAGATGGATCGGTAAGCTACGATCTTGGGAACCGAACACTCGAACTCATTCCCATCCCAGGTCACGAAGACAGCCATGTAGCTATCTACGACCAGCAGACGGGAATCCTCCTCTCAGGCGATTCGCTCTACCCAGGCCGTCTCTATGTGCGTAACTGGTCTGCCTATCGTAAGAGCGTTGCTCATTTGAACGACTTCCTGGCTTCACGAGAAATCACCCACGTCCTAGGCGCTCACATCGAGATGTCTACCAGTCCTGGCGTCGATTACACAGTGGGCACGACTTATCAGCCACGCGAGCACGATCTGCCTTTGACTCGTGAAAGCCTTGAACTGCTTAACACGCGTCTCCTCGATCTCGGCGCCTTCCCTCAGGAAGACGTGCAAAACGACTTTATCATCTATCCGCTCTAAGTCTTTTGGCCGCTGACGGTCAGATGTCATAACTTTCAAGCCTCATCGATTTTGGTCGATGAGGCTTTGTTATTTACCGGTCAAATCTCAATAGAAAGACTTCAATCCATCCTCAGTTGAAACCTACCTCGAGGTAGGCTACTCTTGCTTGTGTCCGCGCAAAGCTCTTACTTGAGAGGCAAAAGCCATGAAGCTTAATCGTAAACGGGTCGTCATTTCCGGAATGGGAGCCATCACTCCAATCGGTCTCACGCTCGATAGCATTGAAGATTCGCTCCGCAGCTCAAAGAGCGGCCTTAAAGATATTTCCCTCTTTGATACGAGCAAACTTCCGGTGCGCTTTGCCGGCGAAGCCAGCGATTTCAAAGCCGAGAACTATCTCGATGCCAAAGAGATTCGCCGCAACGACCGCTTCATTCAAATGTGTCTTGCAGCTAGCAACCTTGCGATAGAGGACGCGAAGCTTTCACCAGAGCGCCTAAAATCGGCAGGTGTGATCATCGGTGTAGGCCTGGGTGGTCTCTATTCGATCGAAGAAGCCTCGAGAGATTTTGAGTCTTTCGGTACCAAAAAAATTAGTCCTTTCTTTATTCCATCGATCCTCCCGAACCTTGCCAGTGGTCAGGTCAGTATTCGTCATGGCATCAAGGGTCCTAACTTTGCTCTTTCATCTGCTTGTGCAAGTGGCTCCCAGGCGATCGGTCAGGCCTTTCGTGAGATCGCCGGCGGTGGCCGTGATCTCTGGATCGTTGGTGGTGCGGAAGCGCCTATCTCGCCTTTGAGTATCGCTGGATTTTCTTCTGCCAGAGCACTTTCAAAAAAGAACGATCATCCCACTGAGGCATCTCGCCCCTTCGATAAAGCTCGCGATGGATTTGTCCTGGCCGAAGGCGCTGCGATTCTTGTCGTCGAATCCCTGGAATCTGCACTGGCCCGAAATGCCAAGATTTATGCCGAAATCAAAGGGTTTGGTATTGCATCCGATGGTTACCATATTACCGAACCGGAACCGACCGGCGAAGGCGCATTCCAGGCGATGGAGGAAGCGTTGCGAGATGCCGACAGTTCCATCGACGCAATTGAATACGTAAATGCGCACGCAACGAGCACGCCTCTTGGCGATCAGGTCGAAGGCAAAGCGCTCTCTCGCATCTTCGGTGATCGTCTGGAAAAGACTTTTATTTCCAGCACGAAAAGCCTTACGGGCCACCCCTGCGGAGCCGCCGGTGCGATGGAAGCGGTCTTCTGTTCTCTGATGATTGATCGTAATTTCCTCGCTCCAGTTTTTAATCTCGAGAATATTTCAGACGACTTTAAGTTCCGTTCCCCACAAGCGACAGAATTAAATCATTCCGTGCAAACCGTGATGAACAATAGCTTTGGCTTCGGCGGCATCAACACATCGATGATACTTTCGCGCTGGGATAAATCAACAAACGTACTTTCTTAACGCAAACTTCATCAATCAACCCAGACGACTGTTTCCTAAGCAAACTTTTCCCAGAAGCGTCATGTTATAATTTATCTATAACATGACAGTAAATAATCTCTGGGGTTTAGAATGCGGATCAATCGCAGGCAGGCTTGCGTCTCATCGCTTATGGCCTTTTCGAGCCTTGCCATCAGCAGCGCCTTGCCTGGCCTGGGCTGTGGGCTTATTCAAAAAGCCGCCGAACCCGATATTCTCAGCTCGTTAGCATTCGGTAGCTGCAATAAGCAGGAAATGCTCACCAAACACTGGCCAATTATTAAAGACAAGAACGCTCAGGGCTGGCTCTGGATGGGCGATGCAATTTATGCCGACGGCACTTTTCCCAAAGTGCGGGAACGCGAATATCAAAGAGTGCTAGAAGATAAGGGTTATCAGTCGCTCGTGACCAAAAGCTTCATCATGGGCACTTGGGACGATCATGACTATGCTGCAAATGATTCCGGAGTGGAATACGCTGAGAAGATCGATACCCAAAAAGTATTTCTCGACTTTATCGGCGAGCCACTTGATTCCGTACGTCGCACGCAACTTGGAATTTATACCTCCAAAGAAATCGGCAAAATCGAAAACCAAGTTCAATTCATCATGCTGGATATGCGCTACTTCAAAGAAAAGGCGGGAACGTCTGCTGACCCTATGGGTGCTGCGCAGTGGGGCTGGCTCGAAGCGGAAGTGAAGAAGACCGGACCTGCTTTAAAGGTCCTTGTTTCCAGCATTCAATGCCTCACTGATTTCACCGGAAAAGATACCTGGGCCTGTTATCCGGAAGCGCAAGCAAGACTCATGACAGTGCTTGCAAGTTCTCCCGTGCCTATCATTATCCTGAGCGGAGATCGTCACTTGACTGAGACCGCACAGCGAAAAATTTCGGA
>SEDW01001356.1 GCA_004193325.1 Pseudomonadota bacterium
TTTGAAATCGGCGCAATCGGCGAAGAGGCTTTCTACCGATCTCTTCGGGAAGGTTCGGGCAAAGAGCTTTCTACTGCAGACATCAATAAAGCCTGGAATGCGATGCTGCTCGACGTTCCGAGCGAACGTCTGGACTTCATCCGCGCTATTGCCAGAAAGCACCGCGTCTTTCTCTTCTCCAACACAAATTCCATTCACAAAACTGCGTTTGATAAGACGCTTGAACTGCAGCTCGGGCCTGGCGGCTTCGACAAGCTCTTTGAGAAGGCCTACTACTCCCATAGTTTCGGCATGCGTAAACCTCATGTGGAAACCTACAAAGCTCTTCTTAAAGACGCGGGCTTGAAAGCGGAGACCACCCTTTTCATTGACGACAATGCCGATAATATCAGGGGCGCGGCGGAAGCTGGGCTGCAGGTGCTTCATTTGACGGGAGAGCTGCTGGATGAGCCCCGTCTCCGGGAGCTTACACGGTGAGTAATGTTTTTGGCTTGTTCGTCGAATATGAGTCTGGTATTTAATGGCTGTGTTTAGTTTAATTGAAAGGAACGCCTGAGATTATGAAAAACGCTATCTTCAGTTTTTTGCTTTTAACATCTTTGCAAGCGTTCGCGGCAGATGTTCCAGCGACAGAGACCAAGCCCGCAGTGCCAGCGACGGACGCTAAGGCGAAAGAAGATTGCGATGGCAAGGACAAGGTGGCTAAAGAGCTTGATACGAAAAAGGTTGAAGGTAAAGCTGCCGAAGACAAGGCCTTACAAAATCTTGGTCTGCTCGCCGATGCAAAACCGAAAGTCGACCCAACACTCGTCCCCGTGACAAAAATGGAAACCTGCAAGTAATCGCATTAGTACTATCTATATGATCGAGGCCTTTACGAGCAGTGAAGGTCTTTTTCTATTTCTGTCATTAAGAATTTCTCAAAGCTCCTCTGTCTGGAACAGGCGTCATAGGGCCACGTTGATCATCGTAAACAAATAATTGGTCAGCTGGCCATATTCATCTCTTCC
>SEDW01001357.1 GCA_004193325.1 Pseudomonadota bacterium
AATAAACAAGAAGTCGATTTTGTCGAAGATATGCTCGATGTCGTCCAGCATCTTGAGCCAAGCGGCGTCGGTGCCCGTGACCTTAAAGAATGTCTTCACATTCAGCTCCGCGCCGGCCGCCTCAAGAACGGTGTGGTCGAACTCATCGTCGAGCATCACCTCGTCGAACTCGAAACGAGAAACTTCCAGGCCATCGCCAAAGCCTTGAAACTGCCGCTCGATACCATCATTGAAAGCGTGCAGATCATTGCCGAACTTGAGCCTGTTCCAGGTCGCCAGTTCGGTGGCCTCGACGCTCAGTATGTGGTGCCGGACGTCTACGTCTTCAAAGTGTCCGGCGAATGGGTTGTAACTCTGAATGATGAAGGCCTTCCTCATCTTCGCGTCTCGAAGATGTACGAGAAGATGGCCACGAAAATGGACGGCAGCAGCAAAGAGTATTTGAGCGAGAAGCTCAAATCCGCTCAGTGGCTCATCAAGTCCATTCAGCAAAGGCAAAAAACGATTTTGCGTGTGACGGAAAAACTCGTCGAAAGGCAAAAAGAGTTTTTTGAGCAAGGTTACGAATACCTCAAACCGATGGTCCTCCGAGACATCGCCGATGACATCGGCATGCATGAATCAACGATCAGCCGCGTGACGAGCAATAAGTATGTGCACACGCCGCAGGGTATCTTTGAGCTGAAGTACTTCTTCAATAGCTCAGTATCCATGGCCGGTGGCGATAGTCTTGCCAGTGTCTCGGTGAAAAAGATCATCTCGGAAATGATTGGCAAAGAGGATGCGAAACATCCCCTCGCCGACCAGAAGATCGTCGAGCTACTGGAAGACCGCGGTATTCAACTAGCCCGAAGAACAGTAGCGAAGTATCGCGAGCAACTCGGTATACTGCCAAGTAGCAAGAGAAAGAAATATTTCTAGTAAGAGGCGGCGCGTATGACGGTCAAACAAGAACTTCCACTCCTCGTCGTGGTTACTGGTTTGTCCGGCGCCGGCAAATCCACGGTTAT
>SEDW01001358.1 GCA_004193325.1 Pseudomonadota bacterium
AACAGCTTCACGCTCGTCAAGTTCGTGGCGGACAGTGGCGAAGAAT
This sequence comes from Pseudomonadota bacterium, assembly GCA_004193325.1. Taxonomy (GTDB): domain Bacteria; phylum Bdellovibrionota_B; class Oligoflexia; order Oligoflexales; family Oligoflexaceae; genus Oligoflexus. The sequence continues at coordinate 47 of SEDW01001358.1, forward strand.
TGGGAATGTTTAACTGGTTCGCTGTCCACCCCGACAGTATTGGGCCTGAGAATAAACTCATCACTGGTGACAACAAGGGTTGGGCCGCTTATCTCTTCGAAAAAGACAAAGGCGCCAACTACCTCAAATCGAAAACCTTCGTAGCCGGCTTTGCCCAAGCGAATGAAGGCGACGTCACCCCGAACTTTGCCTTCGGCAATGCTCCAAATGATTTGACTCTAAAAGGCAATAAAAGCCTTGAAAATGCCGTCTTGAAACAATATGGCAAAGCCAAAGAGCTTTACGATAATGCGACGGAAGAACTCGTCGGATCGATTGATTATCGCCACGAATGGGTTGACATGAGAGAGCTCTACGTTGAGAGTGCAGGCCGTAAGACCTGTGCTGCGGGTATGGGCGCTTCCTTCTCTGCCGGTAGTCCTCTCGATAATCCAAGTCCAGCACCGCTCTTTGAGAATGGAACAACGGTTGACAGTCTCACCTGGCAGGAAAATTCTGGCAAAAATCTTTTGAGTAAATTCCTTGGTGGAATCTTCTCGGTCGTTTGGAAAGAGACGAGTTCGGAAGAGTACGCCGACTGTCAGGCGGAAAAGCCCGTTCTTATCCCGACCGGTGTCGCTCACTTGAACTTTGATGGCACAACCATGACTCCTCAGATCATGCCTGTGCAGTTGATCAAAATCGGTAGCCTCGCTCTCGTCGCGTGAACGGAACAGCAGTATTGCCTGGACCCACACCGCCTGATATTACAGGATCATCGGTCGACTTTACTAATAAAGTGGCTTTCGACACGGCTCCCAAGGGTCAGCAGTTCGGTTCAGTCCTGACGCCACCACAAGCTGCTTATGCGGTCGGTGACAAAGTCAGCGTTCAGTTCTGGGGTGCGCATCCTAACAACAGCTACCGGACTCAGGATTCTTTTCTGATCGTTGAGAAGCTGGATCAGGGAATCTTCGTCCCCGTGGCCCATGACTGGGATCCCGAGACGACCTTTGCCTGGGAGCGTTCGGGTCTCGCCAATTCGAAGGTGACGATCACCTGGGACACGTCGGCGGTAGAACCTGGCACTTATCGCATTCGTTACAAGGGTAATAAGAAGGCCGTGTTTAATGGCATTCAGCCCTTCGAAGGCAGTACGGACGCATTCACCGTGAATTAAATCGTCGTGATTTGAAAAGGCCGTTTCCACTCGTGGGAACGGCCTTTTCCTATAGGCGATCGATAAGGATTTCTGAGTCGAGTGAGCTCACTTCATTCCTACTGGCGACGGCCTCGATCTCTCTTGGAAAGTAGATCTTCACACATGCGCCGCGCTCTTTGTTGTTCTTCACTTCAATTTCAATGCGGCCGTTCAATCGATTCAAAGCATTTTTAACAGAGAAGAGACCGATGCCACTCGAACTCTCACCACCAGTCGGCTGGGCGCTAAGCCTTGCACCCGGGAGGAACATCTTGCCAAAATCTTCTTTTTTAAAGCCTGGACCCTGATCTCTGATCTCGATGATGTGATGCTCTGCCTCGTGTCTTGCTGAAACGAGGACCACGGAAGAGGGCGGCGAATACTTCAGAGCATTGCTAATCACGTTATAAAAGATGTCCTGCATCTTTTGTTTGGAGGCCCAATAAGAAAAATCTTCGGGAAGGCTTTCGATTGTGATCGTCTGTTTTTTGTTGCGGGCGATCGGTTCCAGGAATTGGCAGGTTTCTTCCAGGCAGCTCAGGACCTGGATCTTTTCCTTTTGCGCCGATGGATCATCGTCTTCCTCTTCATCCTCCTCGCTGCGAAGAGCTGATTCTACCAGAGTGAGAGTGTTGTTTGAGATGCGCTTGATTATTTGCACCATCTCAAGCGTGCTCAGCGAGTTGCCCGCTTCGTCCTGCAAGAGTTCCGCGAAGCCTCGGATGCTACCCAAAGGATTTTTTAAGTCGTGGACGGCCATTTTAAATTTGGAATCTTTCTTTGACATGCTGTGCAAAAGGCTTTGATTCACCGATTCCACGTGCGCGAGGGCTGAGGTCATGGCCGCTTGCATCTTCTGCGCCTGTTTCTTTTCGTAGAAGAAAAAAGAAATGACGATCAGCATAAAGGCGAGATCGACGATGTTGGTCAAAATCATCTGGTCGGCGGTCGCGGAGTCACTCATCTCGTTGGATTTGAGGCGTTCGTCGAGCAGAGTGCGTTCCGCGAGGCTCATCTCGGAGAGAATTTCCAGAGCATCATTGGACCTGAGAGAGATGATTTGATTTTTGTTCAAAGCCAGGAGATCGGCCACCCGCTTTTTCTGATTTGGAGT
>SEDW01000287.1 GCA_004193325.1 Pseudomonadota bacterium
CATCAAACGAGCTACATCGATTTAAGCCTTGGTTTAAAGCTCGAAGACGTCGCTGGAACCAAGCTGTCGAACCATCAGGAAACCTTGCCGCAGACCTTCAATGCCGGTCTCGGTCTGGCAATCCACGGCACGACGAATGTGCTCCATTTGAGTGCGGACTATCGCGACATTGGCAATGCCTATGAAGAAAAGAAATTTAAAAAGATTTACCTTGGCGCGAGACTGATGCTCTTTCAGATGGTGGGGGTGGCGGTTGGTCTTTATCAGGGCATTCCCACTTTTGGCGTTCGCTTTGATGCCTTCTTCATAAAGCTCGGCATCACAGCCTACGGCCGCGAACTCGGCACCTACCCTGGCGACAAACAGAGAAACATGGTCAGCGTTTACACCAGCATTGGATTTTAACGATGAAAAAAATCCTTATCGTCCTTCTTTGTCTCTTCGCTTTGCCGGCCTGTAACACTGAGAGTAAAGCGACTCCCTATGCGGATCTTACTCTGGCCGAGAAAGCGAGAATTGCGCTGGACGCCAAGGATTTCCCTAAAGCGATCGAACTCTACGGCCAACTCATCGAAGCGGAGCCGACCAATTACGAAGCCTATCGCTTCCAGTCAGCAGCCTATGCGGAGCAGGGCGGTTTCGATATTCTGAAAGCCGTGACGGGCACCTTGGACGCAAGTTCCTCGAGTCTGCTCGATACCATATCGAAATTTCTTCCGACCGATCCCAGTCAGGAGCAAATCAATTCGATCAAAGCTTCAACAGAAGTTCTTTTGCGTTTGCCGCCCGAGCAGCGCAGTCACGAGCATCCCGAAATCATCGGTTCATCGAGTGGAGCGCAGCAGCTGGAATTTTATCAAACCGCGTATTCGGTGATCTACATCAACAAGTTTGCCAAAGTCACGGATGCCGGCACGCTTGATCCGTCGCGGCTTGAGACGATGACCGATGAAGACGTCGATAACATTTTGGATAACTTCGAGGCAATTGCCACTGCGTCGGGATCGGGAGTGATTGCTGAGGCTGCTGAAGACTTTATCAGTCAGCTCGATGCTACGCCAGGCGAGACGCGGCGAGACAAACTTCTTAACTATCTTGCCACCCACTCAGGCTGACTCTATCACTTTCTAATACTATGGTATAATTGAACAAATACGCTAAGGCCTTGGGAGTCGAGACATTGTTTGTCTCGGAGCTTTCGAATTTCTCTTCCTTTGCGTACAATCTGCCGTTTGGTGAACCTGAGGCGAGGCAAAAATGACTGAAGTTAAGGATCCAATTGAAAAGCTTCGGAAGGGCGCTTTGCTTTCCGTCTTTATCACCATATTTCTCGATCTCGTCGGGTTCGGAATGCTCATCCCGATTCTGCCGCTGATCGCCCGTGATTTTGGTGCGAGTGATGCGCAGGCGACTGCTCTCGCGAGTATCTATTCCATCGGCACTCTGCTCGCCGTCGGTATCCTCGGTCGCTGGTCAGATGTGTTCGGTCGGAAGAAAATTCTGATCGGAACTATTTTCGTTTCGATCATTGCTCAATTCATGACGGGATTCGCTCCTACCTATCCGCTCCTCGTTATCGCCCGCTTCGTTGCCGGTCTGGCTTCGGGTAATATCGCGGTCGCTCAGGCTTGTATTTCCGATATCACAAGTCCCAAGGAACGCGGCAAGAGTATGGCCCTCATCGGTATCGCTTTTGGTCTGGGCTTTGCTCTTGGGCCAGCGCTTGGAGCAGCGATCAGTGCTTTTTCCGAAGGCCACTCGCTCTTTGTCGTCTCGATGGTCGCAGCCGGTCTGAACATTTTTAACCTGATCCTGGCGCTCCGTCGTCTGCCTGAAACTCATCAGAGATTTGCCAAGGGTACAATCCTTGAGCTCGTGAACCGCATCAAAGGCGAACTCAGCGAGTCGAATCTCGGAACCTGGTGGCAGGATGCCAAACGACTCTTGAGTGATCGCGCATTCTGCATCGTCCTGCTCCTCGCTTTTCTACAGGTTTTTGGTTTTGTTGGTGTGGAGTCTGTACTCGCTCTCGCCTTGAGCGATGCTTATGCTTTGACAACTTCGAAGCAGCAATACTTTGCCTTTATGTACATCGGCATCATGCTTCTCTTCATCAACGGCGGCATCACCCGGCGTCTCATCGGTCCTCTGGGAGAAATAAGAATTCTTACTATTGGCCAGTTTCTGCTTGGAACGGCGATGCTTATCCTGCCCTTCTTCGCGCCGAATAAAGCGATGCTTTGGACTTCGCTGACCCTCGTCGCCGCTGGATCGGCCTTTGCGAGTCCGGCGCTGTCGAGTCTCAGCAGTCGTCTGGCACCGGAAGGTTTGCAGGGCTTTGCTCTTGGATTTTCCCAGACGTTGGGATCTCTGGCGAGAATTGTGGGTCCCATTACTTTCGGGGTGCTTTATCAATCGCTCCACGGACCACGATCGCTTTACCTCACGGCAGCGATCATGATGGTCGGACTCGTCATTGCAATGATTGGTCTTCGAGGCGTGAAGCTAAGGCTCGCGGCACAGGTTTCGCCAGGCTGAGGCCAGCCTCAGACTTTGGCGTGATGATCGCAATATTTCGCACAAACGTGCACTGGATCTTTCGTTTCGACGGCAGTTGCGGCCGCTCTTTGAGGAGCGGGTGTGGGGGCCATGGCCTTACCTCTGACAAAGCCCATCACCCGACTCATTCTCTTCTCCAAACGACAATCCTCACCATGACAGTCAGGGCCTTTTAGAGGCGATGGATCACTCATCCTGGCTTCGATCGCATAGTCTTTTTCACAAGCCATACAGCGGTATTCATAAGTAGGCATCGGTGATCCTCTGGGTTTGCCTTATTTTATCACGCCTGTCGATCGCAATGGAATATTGGCGGGTTTTGGCCGGAAAGGGTTTTGTGTTAGAACAAAAGTTAATCACTTTCTTCTGACTCTAAGCAAACCTACGCGAAATGACCGGCAACGTCCTTTCACGGATTTCTGGATTTTTTTTTGGAGAATTTATGCGCTATCCACTTCTTGCGATCGCCCTAAGCCTCTCAAGCATGAGTTATGCGGCGGAACCTTCCACTTTTATTCCGACGTCTTTGGCTCAATCGGATCGCATCAAAGTGAATGGTTGGGATCGGTATTTGCGATTAGGTGTGACAGGAAACATCACCGACAACAATAAAGTGGTTGGCAAAACTCAGGGCCAGTCCACGACGATCGGCAGCCAGATCGAAGGCGCGATCGATTACAAGGAGCGTGAGGAGGAGTGGCTCAATTCCTTCAGTCTCCTCCTCTCCTACAGCCGCAGTCCTCAGCTTTCCCGTTACACAAAAGCGGACGATACGCTGGAGTTCGAATCTTTATATAAATATTATCTCGCCGATTTCAGTGGTGTGTTCACGCGCATCAATGTCGATACCTCGATGGCCCCTGGCTATGACGATCGCATTGAGGATACGGACTACATTATAACGAAGCAGGGTGGCGACATCCAGACTCTGACGACCGATCATCTGTCCCTGACGCAGGGACTTCGGCCTTTGAAAATCCGGGAATCGGTCGGTGTCTTCACCAACCTCTTTGATCAGGCGATCTTTCGCATGGATATCAAAGGAGGTCTCGGTTTGCGGCAGGTCCTGGCGGATAAGCAGCGCATTATCGCTGATAATAAAGTCACGCCCGAAGTGGAAGTGAATCAGCTCAGAAATAGCAGCAAGGCGGGTTATGAGATTGGTTCGGAGGTAGCGGGAGCGACGGAGGACAAACGCTTTAGTTATAAGCTCTCCGCGAACGCATTGTTTCCCTTTTACGAAGCTCCGGACGAAGCCAAGACCGGCGATAATACTTACGACAAGCGAGTGTTGGATGTGAACGGAAAACTGTCCTTTCATCTCGCGGACTGGGCATCCTTTGACTATACCTACAAAATGGTGCGGGATCCTTCCATCTCAGCCGATGCCCAGGTGTCTCAATCCTACTTATTTAGCATTAATCAGGTGCTGGCAGCGCGTAAAAGCTGATTTTCAAGCGTCAAGCGCCGGACTTAGTCTCCAAAAACTGCTTCGATCATTGATATTCCCAAGCTTTAAAGCTTATGATGGGATTTGAAATTCGTGTGAAGTCTGTCGAATGGTGATAGTTCTATGCTGCTTTTGATTTTCGCAGTTATCGTGGGTCTCGTGGCGACCAATGCCCTCTATGTTGCGGCCGAGTTCGCTGCGGTCAGCGCAAGAAAGTCCGCGATCAAACAACTCGCTGTCGAGGGAAATTCCTTTGCCAAGCGAGTTCTCCCGATTTTGGAAGATGGGGTTAAGCTCGATCGCTACGTGGCGACCTGTCAAATCGGGATCACAATTTCGAGCCTGATTCTCGGTGCTTTTTCCGAGTTTACTCTCGCTTCGAGACTTTCCCCTTCCTTTGAACAATGGTTCAGCCTTGAGCATGCGACTGCAGTATCGGCGGCGGTGATCGTTATCCTCGTTGTCCTTGCCGTTCTGCAAATGGTTTTGGCTGAACTCGTGCCTAAAACCGTGGCCCTTTTATTCCCGACCCGCACACTTCTGCTAACATATGTACCGATTGCTTGGTCGACCTTTATGTTTCGCTGGTTGATCGCACTCTGCAACGGCTGCGCCACCTTGATTCTTAAAGTCTTTGGTTTTCAAACTTCCACGCATCGGCACATTCATACGTCCGATGAGCTCGCGATTCTTCTTGCCCAGGTTCACGAAGATGGAATTTTGGATCCTGATGAACATGCCCGGCTTCAAAGAGCTTTGAGTCTCGACGCCTGGTCTGCAGCGGAGCTGATGGTTCCCCGGCGTTCTGTGCAGGCGATCGATCGTCATGCTCCGGTGCCGGATATCGTTGCAGCGATTGCCAAGAGTCCTTATACCCGCCTGCCTGTTTATGAGGGCAGTAGCGATAACGTGATCATGCTCCTTCACACCAAAGA
>SEDW01001359.1 GCA_004193325.1 Pseudomonadota bacterium
CGCGTAGACCCTCGAGTTCGAAGTAGGGTTTGATCTCATTTTCATCGACATCATATTTGAGCTTTCGAACGCGCTCGGCGTAAAAGCGATAGTCCCAGGGTTTGATTTCTGTGCTGCCATCGAAGGCTTTGGCAAGTGGCAGCATCTCTGCGACTTCTTCGCGAACGCGACCAACGGCAGGCTTCCATACCTTCTCGAGGAGTGCGAGCGCTGCCGCTGGAGTCTTCGCCATTTCCTTCTCGAGCCGCCAGTGAGCATGAGTCTCGTAGCCAAGAAGCCTGGCTCGCTCCATGCGCAGTTGAAGAATCTCGCTGATGCCCTGGTGATTGTCCCTCGCGTCACCGTTGGCACCGCGATTCATAAAGCTTTGCCAAACCTTCTCCCGCAGATCCGAACGTTCCGATTGCACGAGAAAGGGTTCGACTGATGAGCGGGTGTTGTTGATCGCCCACTGTCCTTCAAAGCCGTGAGCTTTTGCAGAGGCCGCAGCGGAGGCTTTGAGATTATCGGAGAGACCGACCAAATCCTTCTCATCCTTGAAGAGGATGTAGCTGCCTTCATCGGCGAGTAGATTTTGATTGAACTGAGTGAAAAGACTCGCAAGACGCTGATTGATTTCGGAGAGTCTCGTCTTCTTCGTCTGATCGAGCTTCGCTCCAGCGCGAATAAAATCGCTGTAGTATTTCCAGGCCAGCCTCTGCTGCTCTTTGCTGAGGAGCTTGAGTTCGGGCGCACGATATACAGTTTCGATTCGCTGAAAGAGAGCCGCATTTTGCATGACTTCATCAGAAAAGGCAGCGATGCGCGGAGCCATCTCTTTTTCGAGTGTCTGCAGCTCAGGGTTGGTCATCGTTCCGGTCCAGATACTGTAGACGCGCATGAGACGATCAAGACGGCGACCACTGTTTTCCAGAGCCGCGATGGTATTATGAAAATTCGCCGGTTCGGAATTGTTAGCGATCGCATCGATCTCAGATCGATTCTCGAGCATGGAGAATTCTATCGCTGG
>SEDW01001360.1 GCA_004193325.1 Pseudomonadota bacterium
GCCCGAGGCTGGAAACCTGAGATTGCCAAAAGCCGTGAAAGCAAAGATCACGTCGGTGCTGTAGTCATTCCCTTTCCTTTGAAGACATAAATATTCTTTATACAAAAAACGAGCCGCCGATCTTTGGGATCAGCGGCTCGTTTTTTTTTATCGTCTCAGATATTAGGGCTTAATATTGCAGCGAGCCTTGGCTGTGCCGATCGGAGGAGTGACGGTGAGAACCGTCGGACTGCTGGAATCGACGCGATCAACCTTGAACATGCACTTATAGAGACTGGTGTTGTCGCCCGTGTGAAAGCTGAGTGTGTGTTGAACGCCCGATTGAAGTTCAACCGTCATCGGTGTCTCGCCATCATAGAGATGACCATCGACATCGGCGAAGATTTTGCCTGTGGATGCGACGATCTTCACCTGACTCAAAGGCACATAGGGAGCGCGTTTGAGGAAGATCTTCTCAGGCTTCAAGGTTTCGCCGGCCTGACCTTGAAAGCGAATCAGTTCTTTTTGATAACCGGGACGGCTCACTTCGAGATCGTAAGCGCCAGGGGTGAGGTTCATCTTCAAAGGCGTTTTTTTGTATGTGCCTTCGTCGACTTTCACGCCATTCATTTTAAACGTAACGACTTCCGGCACCGTGCGGAGTTCGATGTGCATCTTTTTATCAAAGACGAGTTGGTCTTTGTAGAAGTAGGCCGCGACGCCAAGGCCCGAAAGAGCCATGAGCAACCAAGGCAAAAGAGATTTTTTCTGACGACGAATCGGCCTTGCTGCATTGTTTCGTGCGCGAGTTCGTGTGTTTGTATAGTTATCTCCATAAGGAGATTCCGTGATGAGCGAACGCGGCGGAGCCTTGCGGTTCAAACCGGTAAGAGAGATGGGAACATCTTCGGCCGACATGCCAAGGGCTTTCGGTATGGATGCTTGAGCCATCTCCTCGCGCATGACCATATCATTGCTGGTCAAAGAAGAGCCTTGGGCGATCTGACTCGACCCCGGACGCGCTGAGCT
>SEDW01001361.1 GCA_004193325.1 Pseudomonadota bacterium
GGCATGAAATATCTGGCAAGCCTATCATTGCTGTTCGTCGTCATCGGTCAGAGCGCTTTTGCGGCTGATAAACCGATCGACTATCAGACCCTCGACTTCAGTCTGACCCTTTCCAAGCTCCGCGCTGGCAACCACGATTCAAGCGGCGTGAACGAATACTACTTCCAGACCAAGCTCTACGGCCTCCCCGTTCTAAAGGAGGAGATCAAAAAACCTTTCCCCGAACGAAAGAAAAACGAAGCGGATCTCGGCAAATTTGCCGAAATCAAAATCGATTCCTTAAAGTATTGGGTCCCGGAGAAAAAGCCGGTTGGCACTCAGCTCCTCGTTACGGGCGACAAGATTCGTTCGCTTATCGCTGAGACGATGCGAACCAATACTGTTCCTGAAAATGAAACGTCGTTGAAAGTCCTGGTGGAAATGTTCGAGATGAACAAGAAGTTTGGCTGGCTGGGTGAAGACACCAAGGTCGGCGAAGCGACCTTTGATGTCATCCCGGAATCTCTGCCACATGCAGCAAAGATAGAAAATAAAACCCTCACGATCACCGATGCTCAAGGCACACTGGTCGAACTTAAACTCGAATATAAATCCATCGAGAACAAAGCCCCGAAACCTTAAGCTTCGAGAACAACAAAATCATTCGAGCTATAGATCTGCTCAATGAAATCCTCTTTGCTTTTCATTACCGCACTTCTTTTGACCTTGAGAGTTGGTGTCAGACTCCCATTCTCAATCGTGAATCCTTCTTTCAACACCCCCACTCGCTTGATCGATTCGTAGCCCGCGAGAGGCTCATTGACCTTTTGAATCCACTGCGTGATCTGCTCACGCTGGCCAGCCTTTAGGGTGGAATCTTCGAGCGCTACGAGAGCCACACAGTACTTCCTCGAATCACCAACCATCATCACTTCTTTGATAAGCGGCAGGCCCTTCACACTGTCTTCGATCGGCACCGGTGCCACGTATTTCCCGTTGGAGGTCTTGAGCATTTCTTTCTTACGGCC
>SEDW01001362.1 GCA_004193325.1 Pseudomonadota bacterium
GGGGCAGCTGTATTCCACACAGCTCGCTGGCGTCAGGACCTTGGTTTGAGCGGAGCACTTGTTGTAGTCTTTCCAAAAATCCCTGAATTCCAGACGCGCTTTTTCGGCTTCATCATCACCAATTGTCACCCAGGCGGCAGGCGTTCCCACACAGGTCTTGGGATCATAATAGATGACAGCACCGCCCGAGGCGATGGCGCGAATATCTGTTCGGCTGCAGCCCAGGACTCCAGAGAACGAGCCCCCACCGCTAAAACCCATCGCAAAAATCTTTTTTGTGTCGACGCAGAGTTCTTTCTTGGCTCTCACGAGCATCGCATCAAAGTATGCGAGTTCCACCGGCAGATCTCCCCGCCAGTCATTGACTCTGGCCTGAGCCACGATGATGATCGCCTTATCGCCAAAGAGTTTTCGAATAGCGCGATCTCCGCTGGTCCCATCCCAGTAGCTCGTGTTGCTGCCGTTTGGATGGAGAGCAAGAACGAGAGGCCAAGCTTTGTCTTTGCTATAGCCCTTGGGCTTCCGAACCACATACTTTCTCGCAAGCGTAGCGACATTGAATGTGATTTCGCCTTCGGCAAGTTCCGTCGCTCCCGAGCAGCCTTCACTCTTTACGTCAACGACTTGAGGCGGCTTTACCTCGGGTTCTTTCGTATCGGGAAGCATTGGATCAGGCGCTGTGACGACAGGATTCTCTTTGCCCTCACCGGCGTCTGTTGAATCGCCGCTTGATGTGTCGGGAATAGGACTGGGCTTTATGGATGTCTTATCAGCAGCAGTCGCCGTGTGTTTGATGATGGGCTTTGGTTCGATTTCATTTTGGCAAGCAGTGAAGAGAAGACTGAGACTCACAAGAGCCGTGGTCAACACTGTTGTTCGTAAAGTGGCTTTGGTTCGATTTCATTTTGGCAAGCAGTGAAGAGAAGACTGAGACTCACAAGAGCCGTGGTCAACACTGTTGTTCGTAAAGTTCCCATCATGTCCCCTTCCCGCCCGAGGGCTAAGATTCCGATTCCTGCTTATCGGATTAAATCGCTGCTTTCTTTAGCGATTTAGGGGCATTAGATGAGTGGGAATTGAACAGCTCGAATGAGGATTTTTAACGGAAAAATAAACAATAAGATCATAGGATTAGAAGCGGATGTACACATAGGGCAAAGGAATCATGCTCGTGTAAGGGCCGGCGATGAGGCCAATATTCCAGAAGGCAAAGGACCAGGTATGCCCAAAATAAGGCAGGTAATCGGCGATGCCCGCATAGAAAACGTTTCCACGGCCGTAGTAGTCGTATTCGAGATTCGGCAAGACGATCGTGTGCAGCCTCTTTCGGGGCCCGCTTGAACTGCTCTCAAGTCTTTGCGTGAATTGTGCGCGAGCCCCCACATTTAAACTATGCGAACGCGAATCGCCAAAGTCGAAACCGTAGTCACCGCCAAAGCCAAATTTCTTGGGTGTCTCACCAAAGACATAGGGAGAGATTCTTTGCGAAGCATCAAGACGAAATCTCCGTCGTACTTCCGCTCGCGCGTAACCGACGAGCGCCGCCGCCGAAGGCAACTGGAGCATCCAATCCTCGTTCAATCCGTAGTGATTGCTCAAGATGCCGAGTTCGATTGTATCAGCAGGAAGCACCTGCCCCGTCCCGTTTATGCTGGGATTCGAGGGACTGAGATCTGCAAAAGCCTGGGTGGACAGGAACAGCGTGAGGATCAGAACGATTCGAAAACCCAAGGTACTCTCCTCGTTCCATAGGCGCCACTTGCTCGGGCAGTCTTGAGATTGTACGATGACAGCTAGCATTTGCCAAATGATTGAGGTTTTCCATGCGACGAATATTCAAGTCGATCCTCGGCCTCATCGTCCTATCCTCTCCCTTG
>SEDW01000013.1 GCA_004193325.1 Pseudomonadota bacterium
ACTCTTGCCGATCACCTGATCGCCAACTCGGCGAGCAGCCTCGCTAAGGGCCGTCTCGTTTATGGCGAAAAACTTGCTTCGAGCGTGTCGTCTTTCAACACCGATTATGACTTTGGTCTGTCCGAATTCATCGTCACTCTCAATCCCAATGCTACAGTCGATGGCATCATCGATCAGTTTACTCGTCTTCCGGATGATCTTGAGAAGATCAGCGATGCCGAATACAATGCTTATCTCCTCGAATATCAAATCGGTTCAGCTGAAGCAGTCCTTCGCAATAGCGGCCTCAACTCTGCTCTCTCCCTTTACTGGGGTAAGTACGGCAGCGTCGAGGCCTTGGCCCGTCAGCTCAAAGAGCCGCCCCATGTGACGAAGGCTGAACTCGTGGCTTACATGAAAAAACTTCTCGATAAAAATAATCTGATCGCTGTCACCAATAAACAGAAGAAGGGCTAAACCATGACCAAGAAAAATATCTGGACGCTTCTGTTTGCCGTTTCCAGTCTTCTCACCTTCGCCAAAGCAAATGCGGCTGAACTCAAACTGAAGAACGGCGTGAGTTTCATTGCCGAGCATGACACTCGTTCGCCACGTGATCTCGTTATGCTGAGTTTTCTCGGCGGTAACGGCCTTATCAAAGCCGATGAACAAGGCACGGGTCGTCTTCTTTCAGAAGTTTTGGATGAAGGTCCTGTCGGTATTACGACTGTTGAATTCAGAAAGAAGCTCTTTCTCCTTGGCGCGGAAATTGGCTTCACATCGAACGCTCGATCGACATCTGTAATCGTGGTGGCTCCAGCAGCCAATCTTGAAGCCGCCCTTGCACTGGCCCTCGAAACCCTTCAAAAGCCGAAGTTTGATGAGGCCACTTACCAATTCGCCCGTAGCAAGGTTGAAGCAGGTCTTGCTCAACGCGAAGACGATATGGCTTCAACCATTCGTTACATCTCGGTCCGTGATGCTTACGCTTACCATCCTGATGTTTTGGATGGCACACCGTCCCGTCTTTCTCTCAAAAACGTCAACCTCAAGACTTTGCAAAAATCTTTCCCGATCCTCTACGACAAGCGTTATCTGATGCTTGCCGCTGTTGGTCCGACGGAGCCGGCTACTTTGCAAAAAACCGTGGAAGCACAGCTTTCAGCCGCCGGGTTTCTTGCGGATAAAGCTCTGAACCGCAGCTTTAAATCGGCTCGTGCAGATCAAAAACCAAAAGGTCCGGTCAAGGTCACCTTGATCAATAAGGCAGGAGCCACAGACAACCAGCTTCGTTACCTTCTTCGCCGTAACCTCCCGATCGACAATATGGAATCGGTAGCTCTAAACCTCTCCGCAAAGCTTCTCGGCGGCGGCATGCAGAGCTCCCTCTTCCGCGTTCTGCGCGGCGAGCGCGGCTTGACCTATAGCGCCGGTGCTGGTGTGAACGATAACCTCGGTTATCTCACCGTTGCCTCCTTCGCATCGACTGACAAGCTCGCTAAATTGATGTCTGGCGTAAGTGAAGTTGTCAGCGCGCAGGCCAAAGTCGTGGTCGACAAGTCCAATGCAGACCTCGTCAAAGGCGATATGCTGACTGAGTGGAAAGAATCACGCGAGCTTCCCTCGGATCGTTTGAGTTCGGATGTGGCAGCGAAGATTTATGGCCGCGATCCAAGCTTCGAGGAAACTCTGGATCAATGGATAGCCAAGACTCCAGAGACTGCCCTCACTGCAGCTGAGCAGAAGTATTTTGACCTTAAAAACGCCTATGTCTACGTCATGGGCGACAAGGCAAAACTTCTCCCAATCCTCAAGACTCTTGGTTACCAGACGAATGAGATCAAGGTCGTGGAGCCGGCCGCTGTTCTATAAATGTTGAATTGGATTGTATAGAAAGATTTGAAAAGCGAGAGGAGAAGAAATTCTCATCTCGCTCTTTTCGTTAGCTCTTGCGATTCACTTTGGAAACGCTCGATTGGTCAGTCGGCATGATGATGATTTCATCGACGTTGATATGAGGACGACGCGAGGTCGCAAACTCAACGGCTTCAGCAACATCGACTGCGCTCAAGGGTGTAAAGCCTTTATAGACCTGGGCTGCGCGATCAGTATCCCCACGGAAACGGACTTCCGAAAATTCCGTCTCAACCATTCCTGGATCGACAGAACTTACTCGGATACCCGTACCATGAACTTCAAGCCTTAGTGTTTGAGCCAGTGCTTTCACGCTGTGTTTCGTTGCACAGTAAGGACCACCGCCTTCATAGACATGGTGGCCTGATATCGAACCGATCATCACGATATGTCCGTGCGAATTGGCTCGAAATTGAGGCAATACCTGGCGGCAAACCCTGAGAACGCCCATGACATTGGTATCGAAGATGGTTGCCCATTCTTCGATTTTACCGGTTTCGATTGTATCCGTACCGAGCACAAGTCCCGCGTTATTGACGAGAATATTAAGCTTCGGAAACTTTTCGAAAGCTGCCATTGTCCAACTCGCGACGGATTCGTCCGAACAGACATCGAGTTTTTGGACATGAACCGATTTCGCGCCCAAAGTCTTGAGCTTCTTCGAGAGTTCTTCGAGCTTTTCCACACGTCTTGCGCCTAGAAAAAGATCGAAACCCTTGGAAGCGTAGACTTCAGCAATAGCCTGTCCGATACCGGACGAGGCTCCTGTTACTGCGATCGAGCTCATGCTCCGCCTTCCTCATTGTCTTGTTTTTCGCGAGTGACAACGACCGAACGGCCGGCGCCTTCGCCTGTTGAGAAGGAATAAAAGCCTTCCGAAACCGCCTTTTTATGCTGCAGTCGGCGGAAGAAAGAGTTCGATGGGTCGAGTCTGATTTCTTTCAGACCTTCCTCCCCACGCAAACGATCGATGGCGGATTTTACCGACTCAAGAGCTGCTTGCTCCTGGTCTGCATGAGAATTGCGACCTGCGCCGGCATTTGGATTTTCGCCGCGAGGCGCCTGAGGGCGACGGCTGCGATCGCCGCTGTCACGGTCACGACCGCCGCTAGGGCCGCCGCTGCGTGGACCATTACGGTCGCCACTGTCACGGCGAGGACCGCGATCACGATCACCGCTTGGCTTGCCGCCTGGACCGCTACGACGCGGGCCAGAGCTTGATGGACCGGATCCATAAGGACGACGGTTACGGGCACCAGGAGTATAACGACCAACGGGTGGACGAGAGCCTGCCTCCCAATATTTTTCTTCGACCCGGACAAAAACCCAGCGGAGGTAGGCGCTGATGAATTGAGCCATATTTGGAGCGATTTCAGTAACGATGCGATCAATTTCTGACCAGAGGCCGTTATTGTCCTGGCCGAGGGATTCAAGAGCGTTCGAATCCTTGCTGGCAAGAATGCGGAGATCGAGAGCAAAGAAGACCGATGCCGCTGCGACTGCAGCCAGGTTTTCCATCTCGATCTTGTGATCGGTGACGATTGCAGGGAACTCATTCGCATACCACTTCAGAGACGCGCTCAATTGGTCCTGAAGCGTTCCAAGCTCTTCGAAGTTCTCACGACTGCCTTCGATGAAGGGAAGGATTTCAGGCCAGCGTTGGGCGCCTACTGCCGTAGCTGGAAAGGCCTTACAGTTCTGCTCAAATTCGAAGCACGAAAATAGAAAATAATCGATTTTCAGTGAGCTCTGTTGTTGCGTTGGTATTGTGTTAATGGTGTCACCCTTGGGTTGATTGCGCATCGAGAAGTGAAGGCCACCAGGAGAGCTTTATATTCCCAGGGAGGAAGCCAGCGTAGTGGCACAGCAGAATTGAATCAGATAATTGAATCAACGAAGACGGCGCGCTAAATTTAGAACTCGAGAACTTTGATGCGACAGCTCTTCGACTTCAGTCCACTGATCGGTGTCACGCTGATGAGTATAAGCCATCAATTCGTGATCACCCTCAAAGGCGTCGATTACAGCGTCGACAGCTGCTTTATGTTCTTTCGAACCTTCAACAGAACTGCGTATAGTTTTAGATGCCGCTTGTAGATCAGCGACAGCATCAAATTCTTTTTGAATTTCAAGCATTGGGCAGAGCTTCTCGATAGCGGTGGCCAGGTCCTGGCTACTATTGGCGCGACTGCGCTTGATGACTGTCATTGGAGGAAACCCACCTTTCGGTTCTTGATAGCCCGTATGGTCCAGTACGGACGGTTCATACTAGAAGATGCACCCTGAAAAATCAATCCAAGCACGACTTGTATTTTCTTCGAAAAAAAAGTTGACAGTAAATACTCTCAACTGTAGATCTTTACTTCCAAACGGCGAAAGCCAGAGGACATGTAGGGGCTCTTAGCTCAGTTGGTAGAGCAGTACACTTTTAATGTACGGGTCGATGGTTCGAGTCCATCAGGGCTCACTTCTACATCCTACGTCCCTATCGTCTAGTCGGCCCAGGACACCGCCCTTTCACGGCGGCGACGGGGGTTCGAATCCCCCTGGGGACGCCACTTTTTTAGTGAGCGTTCAAAAAGCTCTACTGCAAGGTAGAGCTTTTTTTTATTCTTTTTTTTGCCGGTCTTTTCGATCACGAAAATAAAGTTGATTTCAATTTCGATAGCCATTAGGTTTTTAAGGCAGGTCAAAGCCTTCGTAGCTCAGTGGTAGAGCAACTGATTCGTAATCAGTAGGTCGTGGGTTCAACTCCCGTCGAAGGCTCCAGCGCTCCACCTCGCGTCGTTTCGTTCACCATAAAAATCCACCATAAATATGTCCCTGGATTGCGGAACATAGGTCGTGCTAACGTCAGTTCTGGTCTCGTCCAGTCCAGTTAGGCGGCAGCCTGCGAGTCCAGCTCAGCAACTGATGTTTCTTCATAGAGGCATAGACCCAGCGATGATTACCCAGTTAACGATCCGTGGACTCGCGATTATCGAAGAACTGCATATCGATTTTTCCCCCCGTTTAAACGTCATCACCGGCGAAACGGGTGCCGGTAAATCTATTTTGATTAAAGCCCTTCATCTCCTGCTCGGTGCCAAAGCCGATGCCGAAGTGATTCGAAACGGCTTTGATAAAGCTTTTGTATCCGCACGTTTTCTCCTGCCGCGCACGCATCCGGCCGTGGAATATTTAAATGAGCACGGTCTCTGGCATGACGAACACGATCTGACCGAGATCATTTTGCGCCGGGAAATTACCAACAAAAATCGCTCTCAGGCCTGGATGAATGATCAATCGATCACGCAAACGACGCTCAAAGAGCTTGGACAGAATCTGATCGATATCTACGGTCAGC
This sequence comes from Pseudomonadota bacterium, assembly GCA_004193325.1. Classification (GTDB taxonomy): domain Bacteria; phylum Bdellovibrionota_B; class Oligoflexia; order Oligoflexales; family Oligoflexaceae; genus Oligoflexus. The sequence goes on from SEDW01000013.1 coordinate 5,240, forward strand.
ATGAAAATCACCGCATGCTTGATCCGGCCACTCACATCGATTACATCGATCAGTTCCTCGACAAGCCGCAGCTTCGCAATAGCGTCATTCAGCAGATGACTCAGGTTTCAGTGCTTTATCAGGATATTCGAAAAAGGCTTGAGCAGTTTTTGACGAGACGGCGCGAACAGGATTACCTGCAGTTTCGTTTCAAAGAACTCGAAGAATTTGAACCGAGTGCCGAAAACTACGCGGACATCGTTCGGATCTCGAGCGAGGCTCAGCAGTACATGCAGGAGCAAAAGGTTTTGCAGCAGCTGCAGACCATTCAGGATGAATCCTATAACGGTAAATCCCTGAGTGCAGCTGTGAGGGACCTCTTGCGTCTGAGTGATGGATCAAAGCTCATCAAAGGCAATCCCGAGATGATGGCTGTCGTGGATCAGCTGCGCGACGTCGGCAGTATCTTCGATGAATTCAGCTATCATGTGGGCCGCATTGTCGACGATCAGGAGATCAGTGAGGAAGAACTCGAGAGCCACGAGAGTCGGCTGGCCGAGTATCAGCGTCTGTTCCGTAAGCTCGGTGTGCGATCGATCGAAGAGATGATGGAAGAGTATGAGCGCCTTGATCAGCAGCTTTCCTATGTGCGCGATGCGCCGGACGAACTCGCCGACAAGATTCGCTCCCTCCTCAAGCAGCTGCAGGACATCGATAAGACAGGGCGTCAACTCTCCGTTGCGCGGCATAAAGCTGCAGATCAGGCCCGAAAGAAAATCGAGAGTGAGCTCCACGATCTCAACATGTCGGGCGCAAAAATCAATTTTGAATTCCAGCCCGTCAAACAAAGTATTCCCGATCTCGACCTTCTCGACTTCGACGAGGAGACGAAAAAGAATTGGGCGAAGTGTGTCGATATCCTGACCGAGAACTCAAGACATGGCCGGGAAAAAGGCCAATTTCTTCTTGCCGCCAACCCAGGCGAGGGTTTTAAACCTCTGGCGAAAGTCGCTTCAGGTGGTGAGATATCTCGTATCATGCTTGGTTTCAAAAAGATTTTGTCAGCGGGAGCCAATACCTGCGTCATGGTCTTCGATGAGATCGACACCGGGATCTCGGGCCACACGGCAGACATCGTCGGATCCAAGCTCAAAGGCCTGTCTGATGCCTTTCAGGTCATCTGCATATCGCATCTGGCCCAGGTCGCCGCGTATGGGGATGCTCACTTCAAGGTAGAAAAATTACAGAAGAAGGGTTCGACGGAATCGAATATCTTCCGTCTGGATGGGGCGCAAAGTGAGTCTGAGATCGCCCGCCTGCTCTCTGGCTCCAAGCTGACGGCCAGCAGTCTTCAGAACGCCAGACAGCTCATTACGTCTGCTCAGAAGGGGCCGGGGCGTGAGGAAGTGTCAGTAGACCTCTGAAGGCACAATCGAACGGTATCGCCACTGGGTGAGGCGATACTTTTGTTCGAGTCTTTTCTTACGAACGAGTTCCTGTTTTTCATGGATCGCCTTCAGCTTTTTCTCGCTGACGAAGACCGTGAAAGGAATCTCCTGAGTTTCATTCGTACCGACCTGAAAGGCTTGACGGTTACCGCGGCGTTCGCCATCGTTGCCGCCAAAGGCATTGAACTGGCTAAGATAATAGCGACCGACGATAAGCGGCATTTCCGTTTCATCCTCTACCGAAAGATCGAGCGAGCGTCCGACCGAGGGAAAGCCCGAGGCTTCTATCCGCGAGAGATCGGTGACTTGTCCATGGCGATGAAACTGTTTCGGCACGAGCTTGACCCGCCCCACCTTATAACTCGAATCCTGAGTCTGCGAGAGCTTCATGCGAATGTCGCGTGAACCTTGCAGACTAACCCAGGCATCTTCTTCGAAGAAGAGCAAAGGCACATCGGTGATGCCCTGTGCAAAGGGATAGTTCTTGTCCGTTTCATAGAGATAAACGTCCCGACTACCAAGGCAGGACCAGTCCCAGGGCGAACAATCGAGATCGACCAGGACAGAGCGGACCTTTTTTTCTGTCGTTTCATTTTCCACGAGATCAACCGTGTGTTCGTTGAGGCTGCCGTTCATCTTGAGTGTCGCAGTGCCGGGAAGGACGGGATAAGTCTCGTTCAGATCCAGCCAGTGACCAGAGTTCAGTTCCACATAGGAAGGAGTGCCAAGAATATTCGAGGACTTTGTGAGGTTGACCGTTTCAGACACAGCGATCTTGAGAAAGGCCGGACTCACCTCGTGCTGCTCACCCTCTTTAAGAGTGACGTCGAGACTCGTGCCGTTCACTTCCAGGCGATACTGTCCGGCGAGGAGAAACTGCCAGTGACCAAAGTCCTGGGTTTCGGTCACGGACAGAAGCCCATTGATCGGCGAAATGAAAAAGCTGGTCTTGGGTTTCATGCCTTCATACGCCGCAACCCGCATGCCTGAGAGATTGTAGCTCAAGACCTGTGGACTGTTCTGATCGGTGACTTCATCAAATTTGATTTGCATCGGGACCATGCCGACGAGGAGGTCGCGCGTCCCGTGCAGAATGTTGAGAGTGTAGCGATTGGAAAATTGCTGACGCGATTTCGTTTTAGAGAATCGGTTGCATTGAATGGAAAAATTATCAAGCGGGTCGGGCGACACCGGCGGATTAAAAATCACCTGGTGGGCGATGAGACTTCGATTTTCATTCGGGCGGAGAATCACGCTCTCATAACTGCAATCCGCGAGGATAAGGTAATGACCAGCTGGGAGTTTGAGCGGCTGATTGTAGGAGCCGACCTGTTCGGAGATGAACTGCAGAGGCTCTTCGGATTCAATGCGATAGATTTCATAATTGCCAGGATTTGGAGCTCGAACGAGAAGTTCGCCTTCCTGCGCTTTCATTTTGCAGGAGGAGAAAGAGAGCCCCATCCAAACGAGCAAAAGCCAAAGTCCGGGCGTACGAATTCCCTTTTTACCGAGTTCCATCCAGACTGACGGAACGCTTGGGAGGTACGCAGACTCTGGCATTGTCTTATCTCCAGGCTTTTAGAGGAGGAAGCGAAGGTCCACGCCAAATTGAGTGGATTTATAGGTGCCTAAACCCAAGTGAAGCTGGGTGCCTAGGGCTATTTTGTCGAGGACAAGGTAAGATACCCCAGCTCCAATAGTCAGATCAACTCCGGATTTCTCAAGGTCTCTGTCGACTTCTGGGTTGCCGTCGACACCTTTCAGAGTGACTTTGGCTATCCCAAATTCGGCGCTGGCGACTGCAAAAAGTTTCGGCACGAGTTCCATCTGGCCTTTTGCGCCAAACAGATAAGTTTCCACCACCCCGCGATAGGCCCTTAGATTGTCTTTAACGGTCACATCGCTCGGGCGATAACGAACAGTTCCATAGATATCAAATTTGCCCTGAAATTGTTTTAAGACCCGGTTACCGAGTTCAAGGTCACCGGTGCTGCTGCTATTCCAGTCGCCTTTGGAGGCGGTGGTTTTCATCAGGCCAAGACTTGTGCCGATGTACCACTTTTGAAAGCCTGGCTCGACCGGAGCGGGGGGTGCTTTCACCTCGGCTGCTTCGCCTTGCTCCCCTTCTCCTTCTCCCTCTTTCGCTTTTTCACCCTCTTTGCCTTTAGCCTTCTCGCCCTCGTCTTTGAGCTCTTTTTTCTCGCCTGTTTTATGGGCTTTTTCTAGGCCCTCACCGCGGCGCTCTATTTTCTTACTGTCTTTGTCGACGCTTTCTTCTTCCGGTTTTTCAGTTTCGGGCTGGAGTTTGTCGAGACCCTTCGCGTGTACGGCTGCTGGCAGAACCACGCTTGCTAACAGGGCTTTAGCAATCCATTTCATATCGTCTTTCCTCTTTCTCAAGTTCAAATGTTTGCGGTTTTATTAGAGCAGGACCTTGAGCTGGGCAGCGACTCGGCGATCGGGTTTGTAGCCCGCCGAGGTTCCAAGCTCTTCAGCGTAAGTCACAACGCGAAGGTTAATGATTCCGACGTCAAACTGCAGACCTGCTGTGAAGTAACCTTGATAAAGACCGGTTTGAATCTTGAGAATATTACCGAGCCCACCCTCGAGACCGAGGTTGAACTTTTTGGAGAAGGAATAGGGCTGATTGATCGAATGCATGTCGGCTGCAACGAGAAGATAGGTCCAATCCGATTTCCACGGCTTGGCACTCAGGCCGACGTTAACACTTGGGAGTTGAATCGGAGGGGCACCGAGGGTGCTGCCTTTAACTTTGTAGACGTTATAGGGCGTGCCGCCGATATCAGTAATACTGAGACCGAAAGTCGGTTCGTATTCTTTCTGCGGCGTGAAGAGAAGACCCAAATCCGCACCGTAGCCGGTACCAGCTTTCACATAGTCCTCGAGTTCGCGACCGTTGCTGTCGGTTTTGCTCGAGGATTGAAAGGCCTGGATATCGTCCATGCTGAAATTCTGATCAATACCTGCGCGGGCTCTGATTTTAACGGCTCCACCGATCGAAAGGCGGTCATCGAGAAAGCTCTTAGCAAAGGCTATGGGTAAAACAGCCCTAACCCCGGTGTCGAGGTCGACGGTCACGTCGCGGTGAAAGACTGTGGTTGCGGAAACTTCGACCCCGAGTCCGAATCCAAAATTTGGAAAGACAAGGTGGGGTGTCAGCGCGAGTCCGACGTTGTAGTTTTCACCCGTGTTCTTCTCGACGAGGTCGAGCGTGTCCTCGGTCTTGCCGCTCTTTAAATCGTCTTGCGCATCCTTGACCAAACCTTTCACGTTTTGTGAAGCGGTTATAGCGGGGTTGAGAAGTTCTCCATCCCAGGTCTTGAGCCTTGCTAAGCCTGCAGGGTTATAGAAGAGTGCGTTGAAGTCGTCAGCCACAGCAACGTAGGCGTTTCCCATGCCGAGCGGTCTCAGGCCAAAGTGCGTCCAGCGTTCGTTTTGCCTCGCATAGGCTTGAGACATGAAAGCTGGAAGGGTAACGAGACTGGTCGTTGCAAATATGGCAGGCTTGAGCCAACGCATTGCTTACTCCATACGGGTTTTGAATGGGTCCCGAGGCATGTAGTTTTGGGTAGTGATAATGTTACACTTTAGCATGGCGAGCGTCCAACAAACAAACTATTGACATATCTCTTGCGAGGCTTGAGACGACTGATAAGGAACGCTCTTTTTCGACAGGGTGTAGCCTTGTTAAGAAATTTTGCCTGTGCTACCATTCAGGCTTTGCCAAGCGGAAACTGAGGCTATATATCCTCGCATTCAGGGATGATGACGGAAAAGAATCATCTCATAAAAATATACTAAAATGACGGCCAATCGGCCGACGCCAAATGCCCATTGGTTATAAAAATCGTTTATTCCAGGAATGGAAATAAGATGTCTAAGCCCGACGTAGCAGCCGAGAGAAAAGACCAAATCGTTAGAGCCACCGTGGATTGCATTACCAAGCACGGCTATCACAATTTTTCTATGCAGGACGTTGCCCGTACCGCCGGTGTCTCGAAGGGCATTATTCACTATTACTTTTTGAACAAAGACGATCTCATGATGTCGGTGCTCGATAAAGTATCGGGTGACATCGAGACGATCATCGCCGCTGATATGGAATCCATATCGAGCCCGGTCGAAAAGCTCAAAATCTTTATCGCCGTGACGTTTGATATCGTCCGCAGCACGAAAGAGTACTACCAGGTAAACATGGACTTCTGGACTCAGATCAACCAGAAGAAAGAAGTTCGCCAAGTCGTTTCAAGACATTACGCCAAATTCCGTGATTCTCTGTCGAAGGTCATTGAAGAAGGAGTGAAGCAGGGAGTTTTCCGTCAGGTAAACCCTCAGCATCAGGCTTCCATCATTTTGGCGACAGTCGATGGCGTCAGCCTTCAGTGGCTCTTCGATGAAGGCGCTTACGACTACCCGGAAATCGTGAAAACCGCGAGCGAAGGCCTTCTCAATAACCTCATCGCAAAATGACCCGACTGGGCGCCACCACCCCGGTGAACGCCCTCATCCCCTCTTATTAGTCCTCCCGACTGTCCAACAGCAACTCCCTCTGATAACATAGGAAAAAGTCCATTTTCCGAAGAGGGCTGAGCTATATGGAAACGCCGTTCGAAATTTCTGAACTCGTCACAGCGATTCACAAAAACCCCCTCAGTCTGGAACCGAGACTCGACGAGGTTTTTGACTCGTTACAGAACTTCGAATGCTGGACCAGCTACTTCCATATCCTCGAGCAGCAGATCGACAATCCCAAAAAGCGTAAACTCGAGCACTACGTTCGCACAGCCCGCGCCTATGCCGTTTATCTGGAAGATATTTCCAAAGCGGCTCGCGTCTGTCTTAAGCTGATGAAAGATCTACGCCTGAGCTACCTCGAGTTTCGGGAAAAGGCACTCTATTCTATCGTCGACGAGCAGGACTATGGCAATGAAGCCATCATCCTTCAGGCGATCTATCCCAAGCTCAAGAGTAAGGAAGACACTATCGCCTGTATGGAGAGGCTTTGTCTGATCTACGAAAAGAAGAAATACGATGAGTATCATCTCAATCGCAGTTACGAGCGTTTGATTGAACTCGATCCTTTTAACCAAAAGGGTCTGCGTTATTTTAAGATCGTTTACACGCAGAATAATCAGTGGGAGAAGGTCGCGCAGGTTCTGCAAAATCTCTTTTCTTCCGCGAAGCATGTCAACGACCGCTATCGCAGTGCGCAAGAACTTGCAGCGGTTTATCTCTACCAGCTCGACGCTCCCCAGAATTCTGTGGATGTCCTCGAAAAATACTGTGTCGACAGTCCTCTGAGCACATTCGCCATTCATTACGAAGCTTATTATCGCCTTCAAAACTGGGACGGTTGTCTTCGTGTCCTTGCCGTACAGGTGAAACGTGTCGATGGCAATCTCAACAAGGCCATCCTCACTCTTCGCATTGGCGAGATGCTTGAGAAGACTCGCCGCTTCGATGATGCAATTGAAACGTATAAAAAAGTGATCGATCTCGAACCGAATATGCTCGAACCCCTTGAAAAACTTTCTGACATTTACATTCGTCAGCAAAACTGGGCTGCGGTTCTCGAAACTTTAAATACGCTCGATGAATGTCTCGACGATCAATATCTCAAAGAAAAAGTTCGCGAAGGCATCACTCGTCTTCAGGGCGCGATGGAAGATACGCACAAAGGCGCTTCCAATGCTTAACTACCGCATCGGCCTGGAAGTGGAGGGCATCGTTTCGCGGCAGGTGGCGCCGGTAGAGGATCGGGGTTGGCAGCGTTTCAAGGCGCTCGATTCCCTTGTTGCCCAGCGCCTGCAAAAGCAGCGGCTCATGCCGAACCATCTTCTCTTTGCGTCGAGCGACAATGAACGCCCATCGATGGCGGCGATTTTTGAGCAGTGCTCCCTACTCAACGGCATCTCTGACCTTTGGAACGCCATCGTCAAACTCCCGATCGATCACGCCTGCTTCGTGCAGATCGTGGATCAGGCTCCAGGAATTTCCGATCCTGCGCGAATGGCTCTTGAAAAATCCCTCCTTCGAGTCTCACCTTTTCCTCTCGACAGCTTTGAAGAATTGCTCGAAGTGCAGGAACAGGTCTATGACACACGCATATTTTCCGGCGTTCTACTCGATCGTCATGGCCGCCTGAGCTATCGTGATGAACGAGATTACTTCCATAAGTCCGAATCGAAGCAAAGGCGGAGCCTTTTCATCGATGCTGATATCAGAGAAGGCAAAGATCCTGCCAGACGCAAGGCCCTCCACGGCCTCGATGTGAAGGTGCAGGATTTTCGTCAGGGACTCCACGGCACGACAGAACTTTTTAACCATTGGGATCTTTGGCTCTCGGAAAATGGGCGAAACGTTTCCAAATACCAAAGAATATATGTCTACAGTCATCTGAAGGGTCTGCTTCCAGCCTGTTGGGAGAATCTTCAAAAAAGAGGTGTTGCGGCCGAAGTGGTGAGGCTTCCGCAGTGGATTGCCCATTCCAACGCGATCGCGAGCTTTATGGAATTTTTGGTGGCTGAAGTGAATGCTGCGGCTTATATTTTCGTGGGACTTAATGGCAAATGCCATTTTGCGGAATGGATCCGATGAACTTTGAACAGCACGATAATTTTCTTCTAGCCGATTGGGTTTGTCAGGATTCGCCTTTGAGTAACGCCGGGCAAAAGGAGCTGGATCAGCTTGAGGAGTTTTATCGTTTCGCCTGTGAGCAGGCCGCCAAAGAACGGGTACAAGCTGTCCTCTGGCTTCAAAAGGTGCCCTGCTATGATGCAAGCGAAGCCTGGGTCAAAGAGCTCACGACTGATCTGTTGCGTGACCAATTGCGCTCTCGACTTCTCCGTCTCCATAAACTCACTCGAATGATCCGTAGTTCGCCGATTCCCTGGATTTACGCCACGGAAAAGGATTGCTGTGGAACCATGTTTGAGTTGATGCAGGCTTGTCACAAACGTTTTGTTTTTGATCGGGATACCTGGTTCGGTTTCCCGGAGTTTGCGATCGGTCAGGTGTCGGCTTTGGGATGGCTTGGTGCTCAGCTGCAAAAACAGCCCGCGCTCGCCAAGGTGTGGATGGCCCGGAGTGTGATTTCGGCAGAAGAGGCTGTGCAGACCGGTGTTATCACAGCTGCCTTGAGCTGGAAAGACTGGAGGCGGCATCTTATTTCCTGGATGCAGCAGCAGATTCTGACGATTGATGAGGAAGGTTTTAAACGCCGCGAACCGCCGAGCCATCCGAGCTGGCAAGAGGGCCTTTGGCCGGCGCCACAGTACACAAAACTTTCCAAAAACCATATCCAAAGTCTTCTCGAGATGCCGACTCAGGCGATTCCGTTTAAAATGGTCAACCGCGATCTCATCGACACAGCCTCTCACTTCATGATGCAGGCCAGCTATGAGCATTGGCTCAAGCAGGAAGTTGCCAGACAAAAGTCCTGGGGCCGGCAGTCCGTTCCCAAACTCATTTATTTCGATGTGTCGGCGGCTCTGCCTCCTCTTGCCACCTTGAGTCGACTCCTCGACCGAGGCGCCCGCATCGTTCTCTTCTCAACCAATGCTGAGGTCGTCAGACAGGCTGTTGAAAGCATGTTTAATGCCCTTAACAGCAAATATTCAAGGGCTGAGATTCAGCAGTTCAATCAGCGTATCAGCTGGTTCGTTGGACCTTCGCCTTCGGTGCCCGAGCAATACACGATGAAATTTGGAGCTTTTCGAGAATTTTCCTGTCGCTATCGCGATGCGAACATTCAAGGCTGGGCTATCGGCTCACAAAAGATGCCAAGGCAGACCGTTGAGATTTATGGGGACAGCCCGAGTAACAAAGCTGCGCTCAAAGCTGTGAATGATGTATTTGAAGCCGTTTACACAGTAAGAGATATCGATCCGGATAGGCCGCTCCTTTATCGGGTGCGCTCGCTTCTCCTGCAGATGCTGGTCTACTACTGCCAGGATTCCGGCAATAGCTGGCAGGATGTATTGGATCAGCTGACTGGCATGGGATGGAGCATTCTTGGTAGTTCACGTTTTTGGGAACGTTTTCTGGAATTTCGTAAGGTCATGCCCGAAGTCACTGAGCCTCTTCCGGCGATCGGACAATTCAGCTTCGACCAACGACTTCTTCAACTCAAAAAGTATTCGGATATCGCCAAGCTCAGCGGCAGGCGAAATCTCGAAGAACTCGAGAGCGGCCCAGGACATCTTCACCGAAGCCTCGTGAGCTTTGCCTATCTCCTGACTCACGCGCTTTACGAAAAAGGTTTTTTTGAAAGTATCGAACTCGCCGATCTTTATCTAAGTGATGCTATCGGATTTCCGAAATCTTTGGGCAGTTCTTTGATCTTTGCCAAACGTCTTGGGCTATTGCGTATGGCCGAAGCCAGATACGCGATGGAAGTTCGTAGCTACTAAGTCTCCCCGTGTTGCGGCTGCAACAGCATAATGACGACTGTGGTGATTGCGCCACATTCGGCCTCTTTTCCGACTCCTCAGTCGCTAATTTTGTTAGCAATATAAATATCTTACAAATCATCCTCTGGCAGTGCTTCTGGTATGGTCGTTGCAAAAATAACTGTAGCTGCAAGACCTTATTAGAGGAATTCCTATGCTGCTCAACACCTGGCAAACGACTTTAAAATCTTCCGTGGAATTTACCGGCAAAGGCCTACACAAGGGTCAAGCCGTTCGTATGATCGTTGAGCCCGCGCCGGTCAACACCGGCATTGTCTTCTCCCGGGCTGATCTATCCGTTTCACAGATGATTCCAGCGAGGGCTGACCTTGTCAGCACCTCTCAGCTTTGCACGACCCTTGGTGCTGGCGATCATGCGGTTTCCACGATCGAACATCTCATGGCTGCTTTTGCCGGTCTCGGTATTAGCAATGCTCGAGTCATCGTCGATGGTCCGGAGCTGCCCATCATGGACGGCAGTTCCTCAGCCTTTGTTCATGGCCTCATGTCTGTAGGTCTAAGGCAATCGCCTGAAAGAGCGAAGGCCTATCGGCTGCGAAAGCCTCTCGTTATTCTCGACGGTGATAAAATGCTTCGCCTCGATCCAGCTGAGCGGCAATCGATCAAGTGTTCCATCGACTTCAAAAGCAAAGCGATCGGTGCCCAATCAATCGAGTATAGAGAATCCCTTGACGGCTTTCTTCAATTGGCAAATGCCCGCACCTTTTGTCATTTGAGTGATGTTGAAATGATGCGCAGTCAAGGCCTTGCCCTCGGCGGCGGTCTCGACAATGCGATCGTGGTTACGGACGATGAGGTGTTAAATCAAGAAGGACTTCGCTCTCAGGACGAGTTTGTTCGCCACAAACTACTCGATCTGATCGGCGATTTTGCTCTTTTAGGTGCTCCCCTGCTTGCCAGAATCAGCGCCCACAAATCGGGTCATGCCATGCATGCTCGCTGTCTCCAGGTCTTGCTTAGCCAAAAGGAGCAATACCTGGAAGAGTTCTACCCGGATTTGGAAGAGGAATCCAAACGCCGCGTTTGGAATGCCGAGGGCCGCTCTGCCCCTAGCCTATCCCCTGCTCTCTCCTACGCTTGAAGATGTCCATTCCGGATCCTTCCTAAAGTCCATACGCTTCCCCCGGGAGGCGTATGGGCTCTTTTTTGTATGCACAAATTCTCAGTTTTCTCATCTTGGCATCGCCCGGGCCTGACGCCTTTCGTCTCGTCCTTATCCTCTTTTGGTTTTTCGGCCTCATAAGGGCTCCGCTGTGGACCCTGGCTGGAACAATGTGGCAGCTCGAAAGCCTGATTCCTTTCGAGCATTGGCAGTGGTGCATCCTCTTCGAATCCAACAGCGCGAATCTCAGATGCGATCCACGTTTTTGGTTTCTTTGTTCCAGTCCCCGGCCAAGTCTTTTCGTTCAATATCTCTCACAGACCGATCTTGGTCATGCTGCCCAGCAGCTGCGCGCCTTCGTCGAGGGATACTGCCTCGCCTGGCATCCTCTTTGGGGAAATCTGGCGATGAGTCTGGTCATGGGCGGAAAACCGGACGAACGTCTCAAGGGACTTTACAAAAATCTGGGCTTTCTTCACGTCCTTGTCATCAGCGGAAGTCAGTTCTCTCTCCTGGCTCGATGGACGGCGTTTGTTCTCAAGGCCCCGGCCGTCGTTCTCTATGCGTCCTCGGTTATCGACTGGCGGCAGTTCCGGCCTTTGAGTCTGATCGTGGACGTCTTGAATCTTCTTCTCCTTCTCGTCTACCTCTTGGCCTGTGGCGCCTCCCCACCCTGCCAGCGGGCTTTTCTCGACCAAAGCCATTCTGTTTATCAAAGATGGTTGGCGAAGCCGGACCCTCAAAACCGAGGCAGAGGAACTGCTCTTTGGGTCTTCACGGCCCAAGCTCTGTTATTTCCAACGGAATGGTTTAGCCTTTCGACTCTTTTGAGTTGGGGCGCAGTCTATGCCCTTAAGCTTTTTGCGGAGTCCCGGAGTTTTTCTGCACAGCTTCGTGTCTCGCTCAGTATTCAGCTTCTGAGCCTCGCGATTTTTTCGCGTCTCAGTATCGCATCACTCTTGCTCGATTTCTTCGTGTCGCCGGTCTGGGACATACTTCTTTTCGTTTGTTTATTGGGAATCTTCGCCCCGGTCCTGGAGCTTCAGAATGGTATGACACTAGCCTTAGATTTTTTTCATGAAATTCTCTGGCAAGTCGATCGCTGGCAGGCCCTGGTCTTTGGCAGCTCAGCGCTTAGCTTCAGGCCCGAGTTTTCCGCCTGGGGACGGCTGGGGGCCAGTCTTATCTTAGTTTGGCTCTTTATAAATTTTGTCCGTCCTACCCCTTCGGCCCGGCGATAGTTAGGTTGTTTTCTCGGAGGCGCAAACGTATCCTGGAACTGGTTATTTGCAAGGGGGCTAGATATGCGTGCCATCGTGATAGATGATTCTCCAACAATGCGAACGATGATCAAGAATCACTTGAATAAACTGGGATGGACGGTCGTTGGCGAAGGTGAGAACGGCGTCGAGGCTCTTGAGCTCGTACGAACTCTCAAGCCTGACCTTATGACTCTTGATATTATTATGCCGGAGATGGATGGAATCGAATGCTACCGCCATGCGCGCCAGCTTGAGGATCGTCCTCACACTTTGCTCATTTCGGTGCTGGCCGGTGAACCGCGAATCATCACTGCGTACGAAAGTGAAATCTTTGCGAGCCACTTTCTGAAAAAGCCGTTCTCAGAGAAAGAGTTCCGGGAAAAGATCGAACTCGTCATGAATACCGATCCAATGCCCTTTCCCATTCTGCATGAAATAGGCGAAGGCAGAGGAGCGGAAGTACCACCAGCTCCGCCAGTGATTCCCCCGCTCCCTATAGATCATTAATGGGAGTTGTCACGAGGCTCGCGCTGGAGCCTTGGTGCCTGCTTTCTTATCGCGGTCGATGCTGTGGGAAGCCGAAAGCTTACGCAGCTCCTCTTCTTCCTTCTCCGCTCTCTTCTTCACACTGGTGAAGATGCTCAGGGCCGCAATCCCCATACAAAAGAGTGCAATCAAAAGAAATGCTGAGTGCCACATGGCTCCAAGCAGGAGAAAAAAGAGCGACGCGGCAGCGCTGACATAAGCGTTGATCATCACCTTATCGTGGTAGACCAGGGCGAGCTCTCCGCTCAATACACCTTTCCCGTAGCCATCGATCAAAAGGTGCCGCTCGCGAGGCTTTTGCACGTGACGCAAAAGACCTGTCGGGCGGTACATGTAGGTGACCTTCCAGACAGGAACGTGAGTGAGCTGGATGCCAGCCACCTCGAGTTCGGTGCGGTAGTCGATAAGATAGTCGGCATTCAAACAGGCAAGCTTATAGTGATAGAGCTCGATCTGATTCTTTGCGCGCCTCAGGCCTTCCTCTTCATTGACCTGAACGCCAAGAATCGGTGTGCCGTTGGAGTATTTGAATTCAAAATAGTTCCTCGCCTCGTAGGCGGTCCGACCCTCTTCATCGCTCAGGCGGCCCCGAGTGAAGGTTGAGTCAAATGGAAAGCCATCCCATTCCACATGAATAGGCTCGGGCGGCTCGTGAAGGCGGGTAAGGCCCCAGGTCTCACAGATATTGTTTCGGGCATTGATCGCCCAGCGATAGGTTCGGCGGAACTGACCCGTTTCCATCAAGTAGTCAGAGGATGAGTTCCGGATGACCTGACGGTTCTGTTTTTTGACCAGACCCTTCCAGGAGGTGTGACCTTCGAGTGACACGATCCAGAGGGGTATGCTAAATCCCTTAACGTCGGTGACAAAGAATTCCTGCTCCACAGCCCCTGGCTTGTGGTGAAGGCGCCTAAGCCACTCAAGCGCGAGCTCTTTGCCGGTGGCCCCATCAATCGTGTTAGGAATGATGTAATGGTCGCCATAAATTTCCTTATGCCCGTCCTCTTGATTCAAGCGGAATGTGGTCGAGCAAAAGGGGCAAAGAAGTAAATAATCTGAGAAATTATAGTGGGATGGCTTATTACATGCCGGGCATTGTAATTCGTACACGGGCCGCTTCCTCCATGTTTCTTTAATCTTATCATGTTTGGCGTGTTGACAGGTGCAAAGGCGGTCTTAGATTTAGGAAGGAAAAGAGAGTCAGGTCTTTGTGACTCAGTAAAACATAAGTTAGCGTTTTTTCAAAAATATACCCGCTATGGGTGCTGGAAAAAGGATGGAGTAAGACATGGGAAAAATTATTGGAATCGATTTGGGTACAACGAACTCTGTCGTTGCGGTCATGGAAAATGGTCAACCCATCATCATTCCTAACGCTGAAGGCAAAAGAACCACCCCAAGCGTCGTGGCTTTCACAAAATCTGGTGAAATCCTCGTGGGTGACGCGGCCCGTCGTCAGGCTGTAACGAATCCACGTAACACAGTTTATTCAGCTAAACGCTTCATGGGTACAACCTTTAGAGAGCGTAAAGACGAAGCTGACAAAATGCCTTACAAAGTAAACACTGGTAAAGGCGATATGGTTGTCTTTGAAATCGAAGGCAAAACCTACACTCCACAAGAAATCGCTGCCAAAGTTTTGGGTAAACTCAAGCAAGCAGCGGAAGACTATTTGGGCCAACCCGTAACAGAAGCGGTTATTACTGTTCCTGCTTACTTTAACGATGGTCAGCGTCAGGCAACGAAAGATGCCGGTCGTATTGCTGGTCTCGACGTTAAACGTATCGTCAACGAGCCGACAGCAGCTGCGCTTGCTTACGGTCTCGATAAGAAGAAACACGAGAAGATCGCTGTTTACGACTTTGGTGGTGGTACTTTCGACGTTTCGATCCTCGAAGTCGGTGAGAACGTTGTCGAAGTATTGTCGACCGGTGGTGACACTCACCTCGGTGGTGACAACGTCGATGAACTTCTCATTCAGTGGCTCGTTGATAACTTCAAGTCGGAAACCGGCGTTGATGTTAAAGGCGACCCAATGGCGATGCAACGCTTGAAAGAAGCAGCTGAAAAAGCCAAAATCGAGCTTTCTGCCGCTCAACAAACCGACATCAATCTGCCGTTCCTTACAGCAGATCAAAGCGGTCCAAAACACTTGAACGTGAGTCTGACTCGCGCCAAGTTTGAGCAAATGATCGGTGACATCGTTGAAAAAACTCT
>SEDW01000288.1 GCA_004193325.1 Pseudomonadota bacterium
GGATTCACTGTACGATGGATTTACCCGACGAAGCTTTGGCACTCGCCTGCAGACGGCCGATAAAAAAGCTATTGCCCTGAACCGCCTCAATCTTATTAAGACGAGTCCGTTCCGGCTCATCCAAAGGATCGCCGGCTGCCCATTCTTCCAGCATCTTTTGGTTCATTTCATTAACGATGCGATACTGCGGATAGCGGGCGTCCATATAAAAGTAGATACGGGCGATATCTCCTCTCACCTCAGGACGAGGTTCGCTGACTTCACCGAGTCGCTCAAAGTCACAGGCACCGAATTCTCTCGCTTCGCCGGCAATCTCTCCGTAGCGGGTATCGCCGCGTTCACGGTTCAATTCTCCGACTGCAGGAACAAGATTATACATATCGCCTTCAATCTGCCTAAACACAGGCGATGCCCGTCTTGCGCATTCGCGGCCCTTTTTGTTTCGGCCAGTGCAGCTTGGATCCCCTTTGCGCCATTCCGCGAACTGCCTTCCGTAATAACTGGCGGGAACCACGTGTTCCCACTCGATGCGTTTGGCTCGATCCGCGCTTGATTTTAAGCCGCAAGAGCTCGGATCGACGTTTGGTTTGCGGGAAAAATCATAGGCACACGCACAATAAAAATCACGGCCTCGAGCAAATAATTTTCTGAGTTCGCTTTTCGCCGAATCGAAATCATGAATGGCTCCCGGGGCGGCAGTGGGTTCATCGACAGTTAACGTATCCCTTGGCGGGCGGGCCTTTCGAGGCTCTACGCGGTCTTTGTGTAACTCAGAATTTTCCGTTCTTTGGGTCTTCTCATCTACGCTGGTGTTATTATTCTGTGGCCATTGGCGCAGTCCCCAGACGAGCAGAAGACTAGCTATTACGATCCATAAGGATTTCGATTTCTTCTTGCGTCTGGCCATCAATGAATCCCCTGATTCTTTTTGAAACTTTTTTGGATGCTAACCGAATCATCGATGACAGTCCAAAGACATTCGCTGCTAAGTAACTCTATGAACAGACTTATTTGTAGCGATGCCCAATTGACCTTTAGCGCGTATTGATAGGAAGTTCGAGCTTATTGGGCGTAGGAATATGAAGGTAAAATAGTATTTTTGTAAAAATAAATGGCATCTATCGACAAAATTTAATTGCAATTCCGGACGGCAAATGTGACTTTTCTTGAGGAGAATCATCCACAACATAGTGCTTGCCGCCCACTGTGAGGAAGCAGAAGTTAATGGATATCGAAACTATAAATCTACGTTTGCCTCCTGAGCCGTTTATGAAAAGTTCTAAAAGTCTTCGTTTCGTCGACGAGTATTTCGTCTGGATCGCAGTTGTTCTGTCGGTCGCGGCCCACTTCGGAACCTTGTGGATTTTACAGCGTGATGCTGTTGTTGTTCCACAGGTTGAGGTTAAGAAGACAGTGGCGAAGGTGCGCATTTTTGCCAATCCAAATGGCAATCCGAATGCGGTGGCGAAAGCGGTCGAGGTTGCAAAACCTAAACCTGTGACTCCGCCAAAACCGAAACCAGATCGCAAGGTGATCAACACCAAGCCTGTCGAGAAGGATACTCCTCAGGAGACCGTTCCTCAGGAAGCCGCTGGGCCACAAAGCTTTGGTGACGATGTGACCGGTGGTGTAGTTGGCGAAGGATTCAGTACAACGGATGGTGAAGGGGATGCTGGCGTTACCGCCAATGCCGAACCGATCGACCGCGTTGAGCCGACCTTTCCCAAAGAAGCTCAGGTTAAAGGTATTGAAGGTTATGTACTTCTTCGATTCGATATCAATGAAGAAGGCCGTGCCGAAAATATCGAAGTTGTGAAGTCGGAACCGCGCAACATGTTCGATAAAGAAGCAAAGACTGCCGTTAGAAAATGGAAGTATGCTCCTCGAATGGTTGGTGGTGTCGCTGCGAAGATGGTCGGTAAGGAAGTGCGATTTGACTTCAAATTACCTCCGGGCTGAACTATTGGTTATTGATTAGCCGTTACAGGGATCAGTTTCCTGTACTGACTTTTAAATGTGTAATTATTCTTACGGATGAAAGGAACGAGGTTCCATGGGCACTCAAGAACACGGTTTCAACATTGTAAATGAACTTTTGAATATGACATTGTTGGGAACAGAGTGGGTACTCTGGCTCCTGATCGTTCTGAGTGTTGTCTCGGTTGCCATCGGCTTCGAACGACTCTGGTACTTCACACGTCAGCGCGGTCTCGACAAAGAGACGGTTGAACAGATCTATTCAGCTCTGAAAGCTCGTGACTTCAAGACAGTTGCAGAGATCTGCAACAAACACCCGATGAGTCTCGAAGCAAACATCACTCTCGAAGGGATCTCGCACCGTGACAACGGTTTGAGTTCCATGCAAGAGGCGATGAACGCTTTCCTTCTTCGTAAACGTAAGTATCTGGACCGCGGTCTTGTTGTTCTCTCCACATTGGGTAACAACGCACCTTTCATCGGTCTCTTCGGTACTGTTCTTGGTATCATCAAGGCCTTCCACGATTTGGGTTCAAACCCAGCTGGCGGCGCTACAGTTGTAATGGCTGGTATTTCGGAAGCTCTTGTTGCGACAGCGGTTGGTCTCCTCGTGGCGATCCCTGCGGTTATCGCATTCAACTACTTCCAACGTCAGATCAAAGTCTTGACGACTGATGCTCAAGCCATGGTCAACACAATGGCAGCAGGCGTGGGCGAAGACTTTCGTTCCGTAAATTCGTAAAATCTGTTCTTACTCTGACTTTTAAGTCCTATTGAGGAGACTAGCTATGGCTGGTGGTGCTGGCGGTTTTAACGACGATGAAGACGGAATCTCGGGTATTAACGTTACCCCTCTCGTCGACATCATGCTCGTACTCTTGATTATTTTCATGGTTACTGCGACTTTCATCGCCAATAAAGCGTTGGATCTCAAGTTGCCCGAAGCGGAATCAGCAGCTCCGGTTAATCCAAATGATAAGCCGATGAACTTCGCCCTCGATAAAGAAGGAAAGCTCTACCTCGATGGTACTGTGATCACTCTTGATCAGGTGGCTGGTAAGATTGCGGAAGAGAAAGCGAAGAAGCCAGGTACTTCGATTGCGGCAACCATCGCAGCGGATGCAACCACTCCTTATGCGCTCGTTATCAAGGTGATCGACGTTATTCGTAAGAATGAAATCCAGGATTTCGCTCTCACGACCGATCCAACCACGACTCCTCCTACTCCGTAAATTATTTTTAGTTCTTATGTAAAAAGCCTGTTCCTCATCGGAACAGGCTTTTTGCGTTGGGTTTAGGCGAGCTGCTTACGGAGCCATTCCAGAAAGTCCTTGTTGGCACGAAGCGTCATCAGAGTGCCGTCGTCCTCGTAGGTCTCTTCGAGAACTCGTGACTTCTCGTGGATAGGCCCTGTGAGTTTGCTCATCGAGTAGGGGATGAGGAATTTCTCTTCGGACATATCGCGCTCAAAGTAGGAAAGGATGAGATCACGGATGCGTTTGATGTCTTCAGGCTTTCTTGTCGAAATCATGACTGCCTGAGGATATTCCATGCGCAGCGCGCGGATCTGTATGTCGGTGAGCTGGTCGACTTTATTGAGGATGATGAACTGATCCTGCTCATCCGCGCCGATTTCCTTCAGAACGTTTCTTGTCACTTCGAGCTGCGAGCGGAAGTTGGGATCCGATGCATCGACAGTAAAGAGCAAAAGGGATGCGTTCAAGGCTTCATCGAGAGTCGATCGAAACGAGGCCACGAGATCATGCGGAAGCTTTTTGATAAAGCCGACCGTATCCGATACGAGGACGCGAGGGAACGATTCGGGATGCATCACACGGACAGTCGTGTCGAGCGTTGCAAAGAGTTTGTCGGCGATGAGGACTTCACTGCCTGTGAGTGCACGCATCAATGAGGATTTGCCGGCGTTCGTATAGCCGACGAGTGCCACACATGGCGATTCGCGGCGACTTGAACGGCGATTGTTTTGTTCGTTATGAATAGCGTCGAGCTGAGTCTTCAGTTCGGCAATACGGTCACGGATCCGGCGCTTGTCGAGTTCGTGCGCGCTCTCTCCTGAACCCTTCGAGCCGATGCCACCGCCCTGGCGATCACCACCGACGTTCGACAGGCGAAGGCGTGGAGCGAGGTAGCCAAGCTTAGCGATCTCTACCTGCAGACGAGCTTCGCGGCTCTTGGCGTGACGGCTGAAGATCTCTAGGATGACTCCGGTACGGTCGAGGACTTCGACGCCGGTCACATCTTCAAGGTTTTTCATTTGAGTCGGGCTGAGCTCATGGTCGAAGATCACGATGCCGGCGCGAGGCTTGCTCGTGAAGCTGCCTTCTTCCATCTCGAATTCTTCTTCAAACTCTTCTTCGAATTCGATCTCGTCCTCATCACCTTCGTCATCGTGGGAGTTGCCGGGCTTTTTAAAGCGCTCAACAACACCACGGCCACCGGTGTATTCGGCCAGCTCTTTGAGCTTGCCTGAGCCTAATATCGCAGCTGTGGACGCGGCTTTTCTCTTTTGAGAAACGCGGCCCACTATTTCGAAACCAAGGGTTTCAGTCAGTCGTCCCAGTTCGTCCATCGAGCCCTTGTGCTCTTCGTCAGAGACTTGAGGAAGCTGGATGGAGACCAGAACGGCCTTCAGTTTTTTCTCGGTCATATCATGAGAACTCATTGGGCCTCGTTTCGATCGGGGGAGCCAGCAAAGGTGTCGGGATTTATCTTAGCCCGAATCTGGCAAAAGCGCAGTCTTACCGCCGGTTTTGTAGCACCCCCAGGTCAGAGAAACAATGAGAACAAATGGCGTCTTGGATTCTTTGGAATCGATCGAGCCGCAGTTCTTCAAGTCCCTGGAATCTATGGTGAGCCGCAAAGGCGATTCACGAAAAAACCCGCAAGCAAAAGCCTGCGGGTCTCAATTTGGGGGACAAGTCTGAATTA
>SEDW01001363.1 GCA_004193325.1 Pseudomonadota bacterium
TTGATCGATGTGGCCAAGTCCGATTGGGGCTTGAGGCCGTCTCTTCATGGCTTTGTCATGCCCTCGGAATTGATGCGGCGGGTGGGAGAGAAGATTCCAAATGCGGAGAGTGGATTTCGTCCCTCTCAGCGGAGGCGTTGGCTCGACAATCTTGCAAAGCTTTCTCCTCATGAGCGGGACGAGTATCGCCGAATCTGGGAGGCACAGAAGCTTCCTGCAAATTCTCCGAGCCGCGTTGTCCTCGATACCCTGATGGACAAGGTGACGATCGCCAAAGGCAATCTCACAATCGAGGAACAAAAGCCCTTACGAGGCTTCGAACAGGAACTACTGAGGGCACGTTCGATGCTGAATGTGCCTTCGCCTAAAGCCGATATTCAGGGCGACAACAATCCCTTGCTCGCTCATGGACCGAGGCGGGTTGAAATCCGAGGCGGATCGTACGACAATGAGTTTCTCTATGGCCTTAGGCTGAGGGCTGGGTGGCACGATCTCCTTGATTCTCCAAAAGGCTTTGAGTCTTATTATCACCTCAATTACTTCAACTTTACGGCGAGCAAACTCCGCTCCGAAAATGAGCTGCATGAAGCGGATTTCAAACTTGCCGAGGTCTGGTCCCTCAATCCCTGGACAAGGGATGAGCCTCTCTACAGCTGGACGATGAGCGGGGGCGCGCAATATCAAGAGAAAGAACGTTCGATTTATTTTCGTTCCTCGGCAGGCATTTCAGGGAGCTTTGGCAAACTGCTCCTCTCCGTTCTGCCTGGTGTGGCGATGCGCGGGAATTTTACGAGAGATCGCCTTGAGGCGGATGGCTTTCTGAGGCTACAGATGCTCGGGCGTTGGACCGAATCGTTTCGAAGTCTGATCGCAGCGGAACCAACGGTGGATGATCGTGGCGAGAAGACTATGATTTGGAATGTGGAAAATCGCCTGGATTGGACGCAAGAGATTCAGACGAATCTCACGATCGAGCGTAGGGATGATATATGGCGATGGGAATTG
>SEDW01001364.1 GCA_004193325.1 Pseudomonadota bacterium
GTTACAGAATCAAAGCTTACGATCGATGGCAAAGAAGTGTTGATCAATTCCCCGCAAGCCATGTTTACTGCGATCGGAACGTCGAACCAGGGCATGCAGTGTTTCGTCCGTGAAGCCTTTCGCTACAGCTTTGGTCGAACCGAATATTTCACCCGACCTATGGTTGGTGTGCCGTCCGCTCCCAAGCTTAGCACCCAAGGTGAACTCGACCGCTGTCAGATAGAAAACGCGACGGCCAAGATGAAAGCTAACAAAGGTGATCTTCGCAGCGGCATCATCGAACTCGTGTCGAGTCCAGCGTTTCGCATTCGTCTCATCGGTAAAAAAGAATAATCGCCAGTCGACGGGGAAGATATGAAAATCAAAGACAGTGTAACGAGAAGAAAATTACTGGAAACGACTTCGAGCGCCATGCTGCTCTATCCACTCCTTCGCCTCTTCAAAATGAATGAAGCCTACGGCGCTGACGCGATTCTGCCGCGTGCACTCTTCGTGCATTGGCCCTCAGGCAGTTATCTCGACCATTTCTGGCCAGGAGGAGGCACGGGCGCGCTCGGCGCATTGCCAGTCGTCACAGCTCCTCTGGAAGCCCACAAAAACGATGTCATCCTCTTCAAGGGGCTTGTGACGAGGGGTGATACCAATCATGATGGAGCGCCGTCGCAGGTGTTTGCCGGTTGGGGCAAAGGCGGAGGCGGTATCATGCCTTGCGAGGGTTCGACAGCAAAGCCTTATTCCCTTGACCAAATGCTTGGTGATAGATGGGGCGCGAAGACGTCTCGTCCCTGGGTTGGTCTCGGGGCGTTTACCTCTTCGCCAGCGAGCCGGCAGACAGTGTCCTACAAAGAGAATGGAACGCCTGCTGCTCTACAGGACAATCCAAAGGCTGCTTACAACGATCTTTTCGGTAGCTTTAATCTCACATCAGGCGGGAGCGGTTCACTGGCCCTCGCCAATGAAAATGTTGCGAACGGCAAAAAACGTGTGATCGATTACCTAAGGGG
>SEDW01001365.1 GCA_004193325.1 Pseudomonadota bacterium
AGACCCTCGAGTTCGAAGTAGGGTTTGATCTCATTTTCATCGACATCATATTTGAGCTTTCGAACGCGCTCGGCGTAAAAGCGATAGTCCCAGGGTTTGATTTCGGTGCTGCCATCGAAGGCTTTGGCAAGTGGCAGCATCTCTGCGACTTCTTCGCGAACGCGACCGACGGCAGGCTTCCATACCTTCTCGAGGAGTGCGAGTGCTGCCGAAGGAGTCTTGGCCATTTCCTTCTCGAGCCGCCAGTGAGCATGAGTCTCGTAGCCAAGAAGTTTGGCTCGTTCCATGCGCAGCTGAAGAATCTCGCTGATGCCCTGGTGGTTGTCCCGCACATCACCGTTAGCGCCGCGATTCATAAAGCTTTGCCAGACCTTCTCCCGCAGATCAGAGCGTTCCGATTGCACGAGAAAGGGTTCGACTGATGAGCGAGTGTTGTTGATCGCCCACTGTCCTTCAAAGCCGTGAGCCTTCGCAGAGGCCGCAGCGGAGGCTTTGAGATTATCGGAGAGACCGACCAAATCCTTTTCATCCCTGAAGAGGATGTAACTGCCTTCATCGGCGAGAAGATTTTGATTGAACTGCGTGAAGAGGCTCGCAAGACGCTGATTGATTTCGGAGAGTCTCGTCTTCTTCGTCTGATCGAGCTTCGCTCCGGCGCGAATAAAATCGCTGTAGTATTTCCAGCTCAGCCTCTGCTGCTCTTTGCTGAGGAGCTTGAGTTCGGGCGCACAATAGACCGTTTCGATTCGCTGGAAAAGAGCCGCATTTTGCATGACTTCGTCAGAAAAGGCAGCGATTCGCGGAGACATCTCTTTTTCGAGTGTCTGCAGCTCAGGGTTAGTCATCGTACCGGTCCAGATACTGTAGACGCGCAT
The DNA here is from genome assembly GCA_004193325.1 of Pseudomonadota bacterium. Classification (GTDB taxonomy): domain Bacteria; phylum Bdellovibrionota_B; class Oligoflexia; order Oligoflexales; family Oligoflexaceae; genus Oligoflexus. Next base: position 876 of record SEDW01001365.1, read on the forward strand.
GAGACGATCGAGACGGCGACCACTGTTTTCCAGAGCCGCGATGGTATTATGAAAATTCGCCGGTTCGGAATTGTTAGCGATCGCATCGATCTCAGATCGATTCTCGAGCATGGAGAATTCTATCGCTGG
>SEDW01001366.1 GCA_004193325.1 Pseudomonadota bacterium
CCAGCTAGAAGAGGGACGATAGACAGCATCTTCGCGCTGGTGCCGAGTTCGAGAATAGGAAAGAGGTCAGTGAGATAATCGCGGAGCACGTTGCCTGTTACCGAGATAGTGTCTTTACCGGCTTTTGTGCGCTCGAGGCTATAACGCATCGCCGCTTCCGGAGACATAATCTTGATCTCAAGACCTTTGGTATCATGGTCTTTCAGATACACGTCGACTTTTTCAATGAGGCGAGCGTCGTGCGCGCGATCTTTGGTTAACCAGAAGATTGCTGGGGTTTTTGTTAGGCGCGCACGTGTTACGGCGAGCTTAACCCAGTCCTTGATCGCAGCATCTTTCGTCTGACAGGCTCTCCAGATATCGCCTGTTTCAACTGAGTGCTCAAGGAGAACATCGCCCTTGTCACCGACAACGCGAACCTTGCCGTCTTTCGCGATTTCAAAAGTCTTGTCGTGCGAACCGTACTCTTCCGCTTTTTGAGCCATCAGGCCCACGTTGGCGACTGCACCCATGGTGCGAGGATCAAAAGCGCCGTTGTCCTTGCAGAATTGAATGGTCTCTTGGTAGATACCCGCATAGCAGCGATCAGGAATCACCGCTTTGGTGTCGTACGACTTGCCGTCTTTGCCCCACATCTGACCGGATGTACGGATCATCGCTGGCATTGAAGCATCGATGATGACGTCACTCGGGACGTGGAGGTTAGTGATGCCTTTGTCTGAATCGACCATGGCCACCGCTGGACCATCTTTATAACAAGATTCGATTGCAGCTTCGATTTCCGAGCGTTTAGCATCTGGTAGTTTTTTGATACGTGCATAGAGATCGGCGAGCCCGTTATTTGGATTGTAGCCAACTTCTTTCAGGGAGCTTCCGAACTTGTCGAAAACCGGCTTGAAGTAAACAGTCACGGCGTGACCGAACATGATCGGGTCAGAGACTTTCATCATCGTGGCTTTTAGATGCAATGAGAACAGAACGTTCTTGGCTTTTGCATCCTTGATTCTTAGAGTCTGCTTTCCAAGCGCCCATCGAGTGGGGATGCTTCTTCGCATAGTCTTTAACAGGAGCCGCAACACGACGATCCGAGTTGCCTTCACGAAGAACTGGGTTGACTGCGCTTCCCAGAACGTTTGCGTAGCGCGTTTTGTTGGCTTTTTCTTCGTCAGTCTTGGCGTCTTGAACATAGGCAGGAACTTGGAAGCCTTGCTTCTGCAGTTCTTCGATCGCAGCGATGAGCTGAGGGACCGAGGCACTGATGTTAGGGAGTTTGATTATGTTTGCTTTGGGAGTCTTCGCCAGTTCGCCGAGTTCAGAGAGAGCATCGCCGTGCTTTTGAGACGCTGTCAATTTCTCGGGAAAGTTGCCGAGGATTCTCGCTGCAAGAGAAATGTCTTTCACTTCAACCTTGATGCCCGAGGCGGACGAGAAGGCAGAGATGATAGGAAGTAGCGAATATGTCGCTAAGGCTGGCGCTTCATCCGTGATTGTATAGTAAATCGTCGTCGATTTGTTTGGCATGCTGCTTCAACTC
>SEDW01001367.1 GCA_004193325.1 Pseudomonadota bacterium
AACCAGGACACATAATCTCCTGCCGAGGTATAGATGTCCCAGCCGCCGTCGCAGCTGTTGTCTGACTCGGGCGTGATGTCACCCCGGAGACCGTTGGTCACACCGATGAGATACCATTTCCCTGCGATCTCTGCGTAAGCCGGTCCACCAGAGTCACCGTTACAGGCACCGCCGAGACCGGATTCTTTGGGGCCGTGAAAGACGAGAAGGCTTTGGATGTGAGCCTTATCGTAGTACTTTTCGAAATGAGTGTTGGCTTCACGAAGATAGCCTGTGCAGTCATTCGTTGTACAAACATCGGCCTGCTTCCCGTAGCCCGCGAGCAAAATATTGGTGTTTGATTCGAGAAAGTTTGCGTCGCGAAGAATCTCGATCGGCTGGTAAGGAGCCGGCACATCAGCGTCGAGCTCGATCCAGGCGATGTCGAAATTCGGGAACAGAGCCGCACCAAATGGTTTAAAGGTCTGAGCCTTTACCCCTTTGCGCGAGTTGTCAGGACTGGTGGATGGAATGCGGTCGAAGTAAACTTTGATCTGAGTCGCAGGCACGTCTGCCACGCAGTGCGCTGCGGTGAGAATCAGACGAGGACCGATGATGCTACCCGTACAGAGACCGCCACCCATCTCGAGGCGAACGGCTGATAGATAAGCAGGACTGTCCTGACCAACTTCGCGACCGCGGACAATCTTTTCTTCGGATGTGGTGGCTTTCGTACAAGCCGACCCGATGACTAATAGGGTTAAGAGAGAACTCAATAGAGTGGGAAATTTCATCGGTTCGCTCCCTTCACTTCAAAGCGGCTTAGAACACCAGCAGTAAAACAACCCCGTTTCACAGGTCGATCGTAGAGAGTGGAAGCTGTTTTCAAATCACCAGCGAGACTGCTCTCTGGGATGTTTAGGAGTTCTGGACTTGGCCGGCGAGCTTCGGTGAGTTGCAAATATTTTTTCTCGTCGCGAGTGCTGACCTTATAACTAAAGGTAAGAGTCTTGGCCTCTACAGT
>SEDW01001368.1 GCA_004193325.1 Pseudomonadota bacterium
CTGGGGAACGGATCGAATTTTAACCCTTTCAGGGACACGCGAAGTCGAAAATATTTACAGCGAGAGTTTTCTCGCCGCGAAGCTGAAAGGCGATGCGGCAGCGATGGCCGAATTCCATAGCGTTTTGCAGGGCCTTTTAGCAAGCATCTGGAAAGAAGAGGAGCTTATTGCAGAGATTGATGCAGCGGCAGTTGCTGTTCGTAGTCACGTACCAAGCTCTAACAACCAACAGGGCCGATTTAACGACGGCATCAACCTCCTCAAAAATAATCTTCGGGCACGTCGTGGCCAACTCAGCCAGGTAAGCGCAAGCGGCCTAAACCTTCAGAACGCTCGTGAAAATGGATTTTGTTTAAATACTCAAACCATCGATGGCCAAGCTGTTACGAATATTTACGGCTGTGGAACTCATAAGGATCAGAAGTGGGAACTTGTTGATGTCGGGGGTGGCTACTCTCACATACGTAATCCATCCTCAAATATTTGTGTCAATCTCCGCAGCTCAAACGATGGAGCCGAAACGGACGCATCGCCTTGTGGCAATCACCAAGACCAATCCTGGAAGATAAATACAGCCGGAGATTTTAAACAGTTTGAGAGCGTGCGTGCACCCGGTCTCTGCCTGTCTATCAACGCGGCCCAGGATGGTGGCAGAACCTTTGTGAAAGGGTGCGATGCAACTGATAGAGGGCAGCTCTGGAAATCTAAATAAGAGAGGTCCGGTTCCCAAATCCTTTTCCCAGCAATTTTCATCAGTTCACTATCCCTACCTGCTATTGCAAACTCGCTTGCGGGTTTGCAACTAGCCCCACGATTTAACCGACTTAGATCAGTTGTTTAAAACTTAATAAATTTTTATGTGCATAAACCGAACGGCAAGTCATGAAAATGACGATTGATAGCTGGCGGTAAAATTATGAGAGCGGTTTTCATATTCATTATATTAATGTTCATGGTGGGCTGTGAATCCAATCTTACCGTTACACCTGTGATTAAAAGCGG
>SEDW01000289.1 GCA_004193325.1 Pseudomonadota bacterium
CCGTTCGGATCCTTCCCGACTTCGCAGCGCTCCTTCGCAACTACGCCGAGACTCGTCTCAACACGATTGTCATTGGTGATGAAGAGGAAGAAGCGGCTATCGAAGCACCGATGACCCGCTTGTCCAATCATCCGGAATATTCCGGGGTGCGATTTATTCTCTCGCTCAGCAAAGCGAGTCCCGGCCTCGTGAAGAAAGCTGTGGACCTCGGCTTCCGCGATATTATTCCAGTCGATCTGCCCGAAGCCCAATGGCTTCGCCGCTACGCGTTTGCGTCGTCAGGTCGTCCAACCGAACTCACAGCTGCACATCCGCAGATGTCGATGCAAGGTATTGCCTCCGTGCAGATCCCGGGTCGCCTCGCATGGATCACCGATCGTGAACTCTGGCTCGAGACCCGTCTCACACCACCTGTGGGCACGGAACTCACTCTCACGGGCGGTCTCGCTGATTTTCTCGATGTGAAATCGGTTCGCTTGAAAGTGCTCAATCGCTACCGCAGCCATCTTCATTTCCGCTATTCCGAGGCACTTCTTTGCCGCTGGGATGTCTCAGTTGTTCATCAGCGCAAAAAGAACCTGATCCAAAACTTTATGACTGCGCAAGGATCGGACGCGCATTACCGCTTTTATGCGATTATTCGAAACCGCGATATTCGTAATGCCATCGTCAAAAAGCTTCCGCAGGATCGCTTTCAGCTGACGGTCGCGCTCAACAAGAACAATATGATCCAGGAACCGCGTTATATATCTCCGGATGCGATCCTGATCGAAGATAAGATGTGTCTTGGAGCTCATCAGGCCAATTTCATCGAGATGTTGAAAAACCTCGATACGCAGATCCCTGTCTTCGTCCTGGGAGAAGAGGCAAAAAAAGTCGTGACCGATACAGGCCATCGCCTGATCATGGTACCGACGCCTCCGCCCGATTATGCAGCTTATTTTGAAGAAACCCTTGGTCAACCCAAGGCTGTAAACCTCGATGCAACACAGATTCCAAAGAATCATCCGCTTTCGTTCGGTAATATCAATCTCCCGGCCCGCATTCTCAACGTCCATCCCGATGCTATTGAGATTGCGAGCAACCTGCCTTTGGGCAAATTCGGTCTCTTTGGAATTGAGTCTCCGCTCTTCCAATCGGCTGTCCAGCAAAAGGTTCATGGCAAAGTTTTGGACACTTGGGAGGGAGATAATCCTTCCGGGCTGAAAGATTTCCCTTATCATGCTCGCGCAATCCTGGTGGATCTGACCCGAATTGAACGGGACAAGCTCGCCGCGCAACTCGTCGACCTCTTTACGCAGCAATTGATTCCCAAGGATCAGGAGCCGCTCTCAATTCGTCAGGCAGTTCGCGATCTTGTACAGAATCCTGTCAAGGAAACGGTTCAGAGAGAAGAACCCGACTTCTCCCCGGCAGCGATGATGATGCCTGAGGTTCATGGTGCGGGTCCAATGAGGACGGAGGTGGCTCGCCCACTCCGTGATATGATTGACAGTTCAGGCCCTGCAGCGCACTTGAGCACGCTCGAGACCGAAGTCCGGCCCTTGAAAGATCAGATAGTTATCGATCGCAATTACAAAGAGAGCGGCATCGCTGATGCTTTCGAATCTGTGGTTCAAGCGATCCTTAATATACCTAAGGAAGTTAAAATCTTTATGTTCGTCGCGGTCGGTATAGGTCTTGCTTTACTTATCGCGACCTACGCCCGCGTGCCGATCGAGAAGCAGGGAGGATCATTCACTGATCAGCTCAAAAACTTCCAAGAGCAACACGACGGCAGACACAAGCCGGAAGTAAGACAACCTACATCGGACGAGCCTCAATAGAGTCCGGGACTTTCGAATCGCATCGAAGATGAGTAGAATGAACGGACTTAACGTATCGGAACGAGTGGAACTTCAATCGAAGGCCTACTAGGACATAGAAGGAGTCAGTGGTGAGACAGCTACAGAAACATTTCGTACAGGCGCTTGCAGGCTTGTATCTGAGCGTCCAGGCAAGCGTGGCCTTTGGGTTGGGACCAGTCCTACCCCTTGGAAAGCCCACGGCTGAAATTCCCATGCTCTCCGAAGCCGTCCGCGATCCGGACCTGGCGTTTGAGCAAATCACTGATGATGGCGAAGCCCAAAGGCTGATCGCGCAATCCAAACAAGATGCGGAAGGTCTGATTAAAGCCGATCCAACCCGTAAGATCGAACTTCTTGAAACACTTATGAAGTCGCATGCGCGCCTCGCTTACTTCTACGAAGACGTAAGAAGCGGCCGTTTGCCAAGCTCTGAGCGGGGCGAAATGGGTAGCGTGATCTCACGCCATCGTAACGATGCCAGTCGCTATGCAAATGAGCTTATCAAACTTCGCGCTGGCAATCAGGCTCAGGCCGTCTACATCGTCGGCATGAATCAAATCGCAAGCGGTGACGCCAGCGGATTCTCCTCTCTCAGCAAAAACAAAAAGATCCTTGGCAAAGACCGCGCTCTTCGCCTCGACTTCCTTACCCTTATCAAAGCGGGTGGCAAAGACTCTCCAGCCATGCGCAAATCTCTCGCTCAATACATGACGGCTCTCGGTGCTTCGGGCCAAGTCGCTGGTAACCTTTACCTTGCGAAGATCGAAAAGAATTCCGCTCCGTCTTTGAACAAGGCTATCAACGCCGCTTCGAAGCTTCCAAAAATCGACCGTGAAAATTCTGTTGCCTATGCTCTTCAGCTCTGGTCAACCAAAAACAATGGTAAAGTCCAATACGGAAAACTTCCTTTCGACCTCAAAGCTCATTCCGACCTCGCCGTCACACGCGCCGTCAAAGAACGAGCAGTTCTTCAGGCTTCTGGTAAGAACCTGACACCTGCTCTCCAGTTCTATCGCTCGATCGTTGAAGTCAATCGCGGCACTCCCCTGCTCGCGCCGGTTCTGGAACGCATTCTCGAAATCGAAGAAACTAACGCCAACTCCTCGAAGTCTTATTCCTCTTACGAAAAGGCTTTGATCAGCTCGCTTGAAATGATGAACGACAAGACTTCGCTCGGCAAAGGCCAGGAAGCTGCCGCTCAGGCTTCAGCCGCCCGCATCTCCGCTCGCTACAAAAATTTTGTGGTCGCGATGGTCGGTGCTTCGAAATCACCCAAGGCAACCAAGGCTGTTCGTTCGCAAACGATCAGCATCATCAACACCTACGTAGCGAACCATGCAGCCGCTGCTGACAAGGTTCCTTTCCGTACCGAACTCGGCCGCATCTATGCCTTGAACGGTCAACATCAGGAAGCCGTTCGTACGTTTATGGATCTCAAAAAAGAATCAACCGGTGCAAAAGCTCAGGAATTCCTCCTCGCAGCCATGGCTTCCCAACGCGTCCTTGCAGAGTGGCCGTCAACTGCTCCTTGGAATGGCGTTCCGAAAAAGAACGTTCCCTCACGCACAATCCTCGCGGACATGTATGAAGAGCGTTTCGCAGCCACCAACAACTGGGATGACCTCGCACATCACGGCCTTCTCCTGATCAACGTGAACAACAACAGCAAGGCCTTCCAGGTCTGGACCAAAAACCTCGAGAAGAATCCTAAGGGTCAGCACGCACAACTCGCGGCCGGCATGATGATGGCTTCCTATCAAAGTGCTCGTAACTGGCAAAAACTCGAAGATATCGCTCGCCTCGCTATCAAAGCGAACCTGAGCCCACTCTTCGGCAAACGTACTCTCGATTCTGTAGCTCTTCTCGGCGACGCTCTCTTTGAAGGTGGCCGTGAACACTTCACAGCGAAACGTTACGGTCCTGCTTCGGAAAAGCTCGCCGAGTTCACGAAGAAGTATAAAACCGACAAACGTCGCGTCGAAGCTCTCTTCGTCCTCGCCAAGGCTTATCACAACTTTGAAAAGCACCCGGCTTCGGTTGAGACTCTTCTTGTCCTCGTCAATGAATATCCAGCTTCGCCCTACGAGCACGATGCTCTTCTCCTCGGTGGCGAGTGGACTGTGCCGATGGCCTGGGAAGATCAAACCATCTTCTTCTACCAACGCTTTATTGAACGCTTCGTCAAAGATCCTAAAGTACCAAGCATCCGTATGGTTCTCGTCGAACTCTATATGGGCCGTGAACTCTACGGTAACGCCGTTCGTCTCTATGCCGCTCACACTGAAGATACTCGAGTCGCTAAAAACGACCGTATCGACTCCGCTCTCGCAATCATGGCTGTTGAAGAACGTTATGGTGATGCGAAGTATGCGATCTGGGGTGCTGGCAAGGCTCGCGAAATTTCGAAAGAAGATCCGATCATCGTCGCTCGCGTCGTCAGCTTTGATGCACGCCGCGCTGCGAAGTCGGGCGATATGAATAAGGTTCGTCAGCTCGAAGCGTCCCTCTCGAAGCTCAACGTTAACGAGCGCGGCGTCATCGAGTCTTTGGCTCAGCTCCGCTTCCTCCTCGCTGAGAAACAGGCGACCGAAACGAAACAAGAGATCTTTAACCTGGCTCAGACTGATCCAGTTAAGACATTGGCAGCTCAGTATTCGATCTTCCTCAAGACTCAGGCCGCTTACGACCGCGTCTGTGCTGTTGGAACTACGACTTACTGTGGATTCGCAATGCTTCGCCTCTCGGAGAGTACCAGAAACAGTCTCAGCTCGATTGAAAACCTGAGCGTCGCTCAGACCCTCGACGAGAAGACCGTTCGCGGCTTTGAAACGCAAAAGCTCAGCGTAATCTCGGCCATCAGCCGTGCCGCAGCTCGCGCCGATTCCATCGCCATGGGCATCTCGGAGAAGGGTGAAACCACTCCGGAATGGTCACAGGAAATCGTCGTGAACAACTCCGATTCGAATCTTGAACGTAGCCACGGAGCTACCGGTAGCGGATTCATTCAGTGGATGCCTGTTAAAAACGATCAGTAATTGAGTGGACCGTAGCTTAAAAGAGGACATTA
>SEDW01001369.1 GCA_004193325.1 Pseudomonadota bacterium
GTCTTTGAAGCCTGTGAGCTTGGTCTTGCCGTTTCGAATGGGATTCAGCTCGGACCGTGGCAACATCTTCAATACCTGGTTCGCTTTACTGGGTTCAATATTTTGAAAGGGAATTTTACTCATAGCGACAGCGGATCGGATGTTGTTCTCTTTGTCCTGATTGTTGGCAATCACGATATCCCAGCCGCAACCTGCTTCGAGGCCCAGATCCTTGATGGCCTCATAGTCTCCACAGCTCAGATCAAGCCGTACACTGCGGCCTACGATCTCACTCGCGAAGGTTTTGCATTGAGCGAGATCACGGCCTCCGGTGGCCTTCGGAATGACTTCTGCGATGCTCAGATCCTGAGGACTTGCGATTTCAAAGCCCAGACTGTTTCTTGTGTAGGGATTTGAAACGTGGGTGCTGCCATTGCTCACTGCGTAGTAGCACTGGTCGAGGTCGGTCGCTGCCATGGCGCGCGTGATGAGGTCGTTTCTAGAAATAGCTTTGACGTTGAAGAGGATTTGCGCTGCACTGTCTACAGCGATGGTGGATTCGGGCTTGTAGACCGTTTCGTTCGTTTGCAGGAGGGGAAGGAGGAGGCCTTCTTTGATAGCCTCGTCGAGTTTCGCAGTTCCACCTAGGCCTTGAGTGCTTGCAGATACGGGACTGAGCAAGAGATTGATGCTGTGCTTATTATCAGTGGCGGTCAGCTCAAAATTAACGGCACATTGAAAGTTGCTTCCCTTAAGTAAGATGCTGCTCAGACCTTCATTGAGTGCGCTTGAATAATGGGAACGCCAGATGAGATAGAGCTTTTGCCCTTTCTTCCAGACCGATGGATCTTTGATTTCTGTTGGGCTTTCGCTGATAGCGATGTCCTGGCAGATTTTTTGGGCTGTGGCTTTTTGTGCCTCATCAAGCGTCGAAGCTGACTCGTTCAAGGCAAGGCGACTCGTGCTTAGAGTGTAATCCACCGTCGCGAGAGGAAGCGTAAGGTTAGCCACACCAAAGGTAAA
>SEDW01001370.1 GCA_004193325.1 Pseudomonadota bacterium
AGGAAGGGGACCTGACCGAGTTTTTCATAACCCTCGATGTAGACCTTTTCCGCATAGGCGAGATAGTTTTGATAGCCTTTGATATCGGCCGGATTTCTCTTGCCGATCTGGGCTAGGAGTTCATCTTCTTTGTTTGAATAGTCGAAGATGGTGCCGTCTTCCCAAAAGAGGCGATAGAAGGGCTGAATTTCGATGAGTTCGATATAGTCCGACATTTTTTTGCCGGCGAGTTCGAAAAGTTCGTCGAGGCATTGGGGAACAGTGATTACGGTAGGACCTGCATCAAAGGTGAAACCACCTTCTTCATAGACGTAGGCCCGTCCGCCCGGCTTGTCCCTTTGCTCGAGGATCGTTGTGGCAAAGCCCTGAGCCTGAAGACGAATAGCCGCCGCAAGGCCACCGAAACCACTGCCGATGACGATTGCTGTTTTGTCTTCTTTTGACGATTCATTATGCATAAGCAGATTTAATCCTGTTTTTGAGCTCTTTGAGTTGCGAAAGATCGCTGGCAGGATAAACATCCTGAAATTCGGCAACAGCCTTCTGAAAAGTATTTTCAGCGTGGGCCTCTGCGACTTCAGAAAGCGAATGCCGTGCAATCCATTCCTGGAGTTTGTCGTCGACTGGCAGATGTCTGGTGGCTTGAAAGAGCTGATCGAGGCTGCTGGGGCCAAATGTCTCCAGGGTAAGGCTCCAGACGAAGGACGGTTTGAATGAGATCAAATCCTCGAATCGCTTTTCACTATCAAATTCACCAAGAAGATTACCAATATCGTTAAGCTGCTGGAGATAGACACCGAGTGCGGATCCCAGTTTCTTAATATCCTGAATCTGCTCCTGCGAAGCTCCCTGAATCACAGCACCCATGCCTATGGCGAGGGCAGCTATCGATCCGGTTTTATAAAGCGCGCAGTGATAACAGACGTCGATGAGCTTTGTGAGAGGCAGTTGTTCGACCGAGAGGGACAGATCCATCACCTGGCCGTAGTGGGCCAGCTCCATGTTTTTCCAGCGTGCGAATCGCCCGGAAATAAAGCCAGTTGCCGACGCTTAATGCGTGAGGCACACCGAGCTTGGCGTGAAGGGCTGGGCCACGTCGCCGAACGGCACTGCCGTCCTGAATATCATCGACGATCAAAGATCCGAGATGGAGAAATTCAATTGCTTCGGAGCAAAGGGCCAATTCATCATCGAGCGCAGCTTGCTCATAAGGAAGCAAAGACAGCTCGGCACCGAGACGAACGAGATGCGATCGAAACTGATGGCTCGGCCGGGACTTCAATTCCATTGTTGGCTCGAGTAGCAAATCATTCAGGATCGAACGTACTGATCCATTTTCCACGGAATCAAAGGCCGCATGTTCGATCGCAGCTTTGGCTGTTGAAGCCTCCACCTTATAAACTTCATGAATGGATTCAAGAGAACGCTGATAGCTGACTCTATCCATGTT
>SEDW01001371.1 GCA_004193325.1 Pseudomonadota bacterium
ATACTCCTGCGATGGTGAGAGTCTTTAAGAATTCAGGAGCTTCGGCGATCTTAGCTGCGTCAACGGCGGGAAAATCACTACTCGTGACGCAATCTTTGCGAAGGTCGGTTTTGCAAAGTGCTTTTGAGCCTTCGGTACTCGCAAGGCAATCTTTTTCACCTTCGAGTTGAACGCCATCGGTGTTGGTGTAACTTACACCTTTGCAAATTGAACTTGGTGGGAGATCAGAGAACTGGGTCGATGTCGTGCCTTTATTCCAGAGACTTATCGAATCGAGTTCTTTGTCGCCGCTGTAGATAGAAAGGGTCAGGCGACCGGCCGGCAGGTTATCCGGGAGTTTGAATTTGAGAGTGCGGTTGTTGTCGCTGCTTGCTGGAAGTTCAATGTCGCCGATTTTGACGACGAGGCTGTCTCTGAGCTGGAGGCCTTCCATAGCGACCTCATCGCCCGCTGCCGCGATCTCGGGACTGATATAGTCGATCCGCGCTTTCTTGGGATCGAGTGAGACCATTGCCGGACTGAGCGAGAGCGAGCTTTCACAAGCCGAGCTCAATAGAGCCAGGACTATAGATATGAAAAATGTTCGCAAATTTTTCAAACTCATTTATTCTTTCGAAAAGTAAGGATTACAACATCCTAGAAACGCATTCCGTGTATGCAATCTACTTCGGCCGGAAATCAGAAGAATAAACCGTGAATATAGCTAAACTGCGTAGTCAGTTGATTTAGGTGAAATATTATTAATTTTATTTCAACAAAGTCCTGCTCAATATTCTATTTTTATGCATGAGCACTATCGATTTACTTGTGTTGGATAGGACGAATGTTAACAAAAGCCTAGGGGGCCTTGAACAGAGGGGGTTTTGGGATTTTTGCAGCAAAGGGGGGGTAATTACTGAATTGGGAGAAAGGGGTGCCGTCCCATTTCTGAAGAGAAAGGGATGAGGGGATTTAAAGGAGAGTTAGCGCGCAACCTCGTGATCACGTCCAAGTATCACCTG
>SEDW01001372.1 GCA_004193325.1 Pseudomonadota bacterium
AAGCATCCTTCTAAAGTCGTACAAGTTGGCGATGAAGTTGAAGTTGTCATCCTCGCGATCGACACTGAAAACCGTCGTATCAGCCTCGGCATGAAGCAAATTGAGCCGAATCCTTGGGACATCGTTCGCGAGAAATACCAAGAAGGCGATATTATCCAGGGCAAAATCCGTAATATCACTGACTTCGGTATCTTTGTTGGTATCGAAGACGGTATCGACGGCTTGATCCACATCAGTGACATTTCTTGGACAGACCGCATCAACCATCCTGGTGACCTGTTCAAAAAAGGCGACGAACTCGAAGCTAAGATCCTTCAGATCGATGCAGAGAATGAGCGCTTCTCACTTGGTATCAAACAACTTGGCGAAGACCCATGGCTCAAAGCTGCCCGCGACCTAGTCCCAGGCACTAAAGCTACTGGCAAAATCACTAAGATCGTTGATTTCGGTGCGTTTGTTGAACTCGCTCCTGGTATCGAAGGCATGATTCACATCAGTGAACTCGCTGACGAAAACGTTGCGAAAGTCGAAGACGTTGTTAAAGAAGGCGACGAGATTGAGTTCTTGATCCTTGCTAGCGATCACGAAGAACGTAAGTTCTCTCTTTCTCGCAAAGCACTCTTGAAACACCTTCAAGGCGCAGAGCTTAGCCAATACATCAGCCAAGTGGCTGAACCAAAAACTGGCTTGGCCGATGCTTTCGCGAAAGCAAAAGCAAAAGAAGAGAAAAATGTCTAATTTTTGAGATTGAGCGGGCGGTTAAGCCTCTAACTGTTGCAAGGCCGCTCACCCAGTCGAAAAAAATATAGAAAATGTTTTAGGCCCGGTTATCATTAGCCGGGCCTTTAATTTTGCAAAAATCCCCCCAGTAGAGTATCCGTTTATTGAATCGGGTCCCTACTCCACGACGAGGACATGCTCATGATCTTAATCCGTAGAATTATCTCCGCTATCCTTGGCCTCGCCGGATTGATTTATGGCATCTACTTCTCTTTGAACAA
>SEDW01000290.1 GCA_004193325.1 Pseudomonadota bacterium
ATACTTTTGAAACTGAACGGCCAGGATATCAATTCCGTCGAAGACATTCCCCGCATAATCGCGGCTGAAAAAGGCGACTTTTTGATCTTCGAATTTCTCGCGCAGGACACGCCACTGGTACTCGACCGAGCCGCAGCTGTTGAAGCGGATAAATCCATCATTCAACAGTATCAGGTTCAGATGCCGAACTGGTTTGGTAAAGAATCTGATGATGCTGCCACCGCGAACTGGGAAGGGGAGGGCCTATGATGTGTTTCATCCGTAGACTTCGTTTTGTTTTTATGCCCCTTGTCCTTATTCTTGCGAGCTTTGTTTTAAGCCCTCGGGCCTCGGCCGCCAATCTTGAATCGAGCATCATCAAGATCTATTCTTACATTCAAAGACCTGACTATGATTCGCCCTGGACGACCAAACAGAGTGAGCGCCTCACGCACATGGGGCTAATTGTCGGTGATGGCAAAGTCCTCGTCTCAGCCTATGCGGCTCGTTCTGCCAAACATCTCGAGGCCGAGAAAATTGGTGAGTCCAAGCGTTTTCCCTTAAAACTCATTCGTATGGATCCGGTCGCGAACCTTGCGCTCTTTGAATTCAGCGAAGGCAAGCCTGAAGGCCTCGAGGATATCACCTTTGGCGAAGACCTTGAGATCGGTGCCAACTGCACGGTCTATCAGGCGATCGAGGGGGAATCTCTGGTCGCCCGCGCTCTGAGACTGCGTGAAGTGCAGATGCAGGCGGGTGTCTTGACGAGTTATCAGATGCCCCAATATGTGTTTGAAATTCGAAAGCCTGGCTACGGCTGGTTTGAGCCGATGATTCGAAATGGGAAACTCGTCGGCTCAGCGATCAGTCAGAGCGGAAGCAACGTCTTTGCTCTACCCGTGAGTTTAATCAAACGCTTTGTAAAAGAATCCCTCTCGGATAACTACCGCGGCTTTCCCGAACTCGGTATCAGTTTTTCGAATCTTCTCTCACCGGCACTTCGTAAATTTGGCAAAGCTGATGACTACGATGATGGGGTCTGGATTCAAGACATCAAGGAAACCTCAGCCTTCGCCAAGGTCCTCAAAAAGGGTGACATCCTCTATGAACTTAATGGTATTCCGGTTTCCGCCCGGGGCTCTTATGAACACCCTCTATGGGGCCGGATATCTATCACCGCCAAGCTCAGCGAGATCTATGCCGGGGATAAGGTCGAACTCAAAGTCCTAAGGCAGGGCAGAGACGAGATTCTGACCGAAAATATTGGTCCCTACAATCCGGACTTGGAACGCATTCCCTCTGTCATCGACGAGCCGCCGAAATACATGATCTTTGGTGGGCTGGTCATTCAGGAGTTGACCGAGGGGCTGATGCAAAGCTGGGGAACGAACTGGCGCAAGCGGGCGCCGCTAGCTTATCTCTATGAAGATGCCTTCTATTCCTGGCCGGTCCGAGGCGGGGAGACCAAGGTCCTCGTCTTGCAGAGGGTGTTGCCGCTCGATTATAACAAAGGTTATCACTCGATGGAGGACAGTTTTGTCACTGCCGTTAACGGCATTCCGGTGACGAACCTGACCGAGATGTCAGCCGCCCTCGACAGGCCGGAAAAGGGCAAAGAACAGTTCGCCCGCTTTCAGCTCGACCCGGGTCACGAAGAGATTATTCTCTCCTACAAAGGGATAGACAAGATTCACGGTCAGCTCCGCCAACGCTATGGTATTCCGAAGACTGCCAAGTTCTGGGAGACTAGCAAAGCGCCTGATTAATGCTCTGGTACCGATTTGCTTCGCTTGACTAATTCTCGGGGTTTGGAGGATCATTATTGATACTCTAAGTTGAACCCGAGGAGATGTCATACGTGAGACTTATATCTGGACTGTTGCTGCTTTCGCTCGCAATGGCTTGCGGTAAAAAAGATGACGATAGTGGAACGGCTCCAGCTGATGACAACGCGGGCCGCCTCGAGGCGAGCGAGCTTGCAGCGCCGGCTAACATCACTGTGATGTCCAAGTCCACTTTGCAGGACGAATTTGATTACGGGTCCTACCTCGTGCCGCATAGCTCTGTTCCGACGATCGGCTGTTCGACCGAACAGATATCTCAGACTACAATATCGGTCGTTGGCAACTCATTGCGAGTCGCTCGCACCTTTAACACAGCCCAGTGCTATATCGACTTTCTGAATGGCATTGGAGCTATCAACAGCACCGTCGCCGCCTCGGCTAGCGTCTACTCCGAAATAGTCTGTACCGGAGTCGATGTCTCAAGCTTTAATGGGACCAAGGCGCAGGATTTCGATCCCAACACGATTTGTGTCAATGGCTACAGTTACCTTGAAAACATTCGTGCGACATCGAATGCGACCGCCAATTATCAAGGTCAGCCCGTGACTATCGCCTACTCATCAATCTCTGCCAAGAGCACAGCGGACAACCAGCCTTGTGTAGTCACAGTGGGTCTCAGTGGATTTTACGAAACGGGCTGCATCGAAATCGAATCCGTCATCGACACCGGAACCGAACCCTATGTGGATTATCTGAAGCGCACCCACAAAGATCTCGTTTGGTCCAAAGAGCCCACTACCGACTGGTACACATCAGGCAGTATGGATCTCGCGATCAACAACTGGACCGGCGCGATCACCTACAGCGGGGCGACAAGCAGTCCGACCTATTCCCTCTCGAATGGAACGGAGACTTTAACGGGATCCTTTACTGCCACTGCTCTTAGAGACCTGTCGAAAGTAAGATCGCCTTTCCCAACTCTGAACCGTTAATTTTTTCTCAAATGAAATGCCCCGACTCGTCACAGGCGAGTCGGGGCATTTTTTTGTTTAGTGATCAGGAGGCTGCGCGAGCGACATCTTTAAAGGAGGCCCAGCGAAGGACCAGAGTGAGGGACACACCGTTCGGGTGCTCATCCTTATAGCTTTGAATCGTCTTCTCCCAACGGGTCAGTACGTCGTCGTAGAGGTGAAAGCTATGACCTTTGAAGAGATCGAGTGAGACCTTTTTATCGAGGAAACTAATGAGCATCTCCGGTTCCCAGCGATCCGCAACGAGGATGTCGGCGAGGAGATTAAGCGTCTGCACGAGTTCGCTTTCATTCGATTCCGGCATCGCCCTGGCGAGTGCAAAGAAGGTTTCGATAGCCTTGCCGATGATGAAACTGTCCGTTTTGAGATCGATGTTAAGCGTTGCGGCTTTGATGATGGATAGGATCTTAAGCGCAAGACCGTTATCCATACCTTTGGTTGGCAGAGAGGCGAGGATGAGCCAGGCCTCTTCGAAGCGAGACTGAGAGCGATCGAGACAGATTCTTTGCAGCTCTTGGATCTGCCGCAGTTCGATTTTGTGTAAATGTTCGATATGAAAGTCCTGACTCGGATAACCAATCTCGTGGATTGCACGGCGAGCTAGCATTTTTAATTCCAGAGCGTCCTGCTCACGAATTTTGCCGGCCACCTCTTGCTGAGTGGCAAAGGCCATGGTGCGCATGACGAGATCGAGCGCCTGGTCTTTCGCCTGAAAGCCTTGCCATTCATAGTTGCGGATTTCATGCAGAAGTTTTTGATAAGCGTTAAAGCCCATCGCCGCATTCATGTCCTCTTCGAGACTCTGCACAAAGTTGATCGTCTCCGTCGCCATTGGGAGGGGGGACAGACGCGAGCGTATTTCATCAAAGTTATAGTAGTGCTGAAGCCGGGGAATCAAATTCTCATACTTGATAAGAAAGATCGCCGCTTCGATGATCTTACCCGATTGGTGTTCGATCTTGATCGGCAGGCGTTCGATTGCATTCATGAGATAGGGGGATTCCAGGCGAATTTGCTCACGAGCGGCATCACTGATCCAAATGAAGTTGCCAAGCCACTGCGAGTTCGAGAGCTGCATGAGCACTCGTTGTCTCTGCCGCGCATTGAGGTGTTCGAGCCGGATATCGAGTTGGGATTTGTTCTCGTCCCGTGATTGATCGATCCAGCTGTAGTCGAGGTGGAAAAAGCCCTGGAGCCGACTGAAGATCGACTCAAGTTCGGTCGTATTCAAAGAGGTGGCCATCTCCGGGTCGAGCAGCGGCAAGAGGTTTACCAGATTTTTCAGGCGACGTTCGACGAGTGAGAGACCATCGATGTAGATCACACTCATGATCGTCAACGCTTCAACGCAGGGTGAAGCCGTGGCCCGAGGATCGAGTGCCAGGCTCAGCTGAGAGCCAGCCGCCGATTGCGAGAGAATGCTCTTCGAAAAAGTTCTTTGAACGATCTGTTCGCACTGCAGCTGACGCGCCCTGTAGAGGAGTGCGGGCAAGTGCAGGCGACATTCTTCATGAGGATCGTGATCGATGAGGAGGACGGCGGTTTTCATGCCGATCCAGCTCGCGTTTTGTTTCTTCTCAACCTTGTGGGTCGGGCGATGGCGCCAGAGCTGGAATGACCAGTAGAAGGCTGGAATCATAGTAAAGGATAGCGAGGCCCAAATAATCTTGCTGCCAAGCCAGGTGGCCTGAGGATAGTAGGAGGCGAGGATCACCATAGCAAAGGCCTGAGCCGCCGCAGCGATCCAGTGCACAGCATAAAAGACCCGCCCCGACTTACTCAACTGGCCGAACGAAAGCGTCACCCGATCCTGCTCGGCATCCTGAATCATTTTCAGGTACTGCTGCAGGGCAAAGAGCAAAGGATGGAAGAGGGTGAGGATTGCGATGTTACGCCAGACTTCGAGAATCGCATGTTCGACACCGATGAAGGCAACTCGGCTGAAGTTATTAAAGATAATAATGGTCGCGATCGCACCGACGCCGGCGAGGAGCGAGGATTCATCGCTTCTCCCAAAAATTGAATTCAAAACCCTGTTCGTGGTGATGACCCAGGCAAAGAGTAGGGCGCAGACAAGTCCGTAAACGAC
>SEDW01000291.1 GCA_004193325.1 Pseudomonadota bacterium
AGAGACGTCTCTTCGTGCCAGATCAGTTGTAGATCGATCGCGAAGAGACGTTTAAAGGCATCAATACAGTCAGCGTCGCAGTTCGAGCCCGGAAATTGGACTAAACCGATCTGCGTCGCCCCAAACTTGCTTGTCATTGCCTTACAACCTTTTGGTTTGAAAGGTTTCAGCTACCGAGTTAGCGAGATGCTCTTCGGCAAGCTTTTTCACCAGTTTCTCGGCGTCTACTTCTTTACCATCGATTTCGAGAACGAAACGTTTGGTAACTTTCACAGACTTGAGATCATGATGGCCAAGGCGCTGAAGAGCTTCTTTGATTGCGCGACCCTGGGTATCCAGGACCTCCGGCTTAAGTTCGACAATGACTTCGTAGTTCATTCTTTTCCCACCGGTTCCTGATGAAGCAAACTTGCCTTCAGGTAATCCCGGTTCATATTAGCGATAAAGCCGACGCTGATCTGTTTTGGGCAAGCTGCTTCGCATTCGAAGTAGTTTGTACAATTCCCAAAACCCTCATTATCCATCTGCTCAACCATGTTGCTAACACGTCGCATACGTTCGGGCTGACCCTGAGGAAGATTCGCAAATTGAGATACTTTCGCCGCGACAAATAGCATAGCAGACGCATTCTTGCAAGCAGCAACACACGCTCCGCAACCAATACATTCCGCAGCGTCCATCGCAGTATCAGCCGATTCTTTGGAAACCGGAATGGCGTTCGCGTCTGGGACACCACCTGTGTTCACCGAGACGAATCCGCCCTTGGAAATAATGCGGTCAAAGGCGCCGCGATCGACGACAAGGTCTTTGACTACTGGGAAAGCCTTGGCGCGCCAGGGCTCAATATAAATTTGCTCGCCATCTTTAAAGCTACGCATATGTAGCTGACAAGCCGTCGTACCTTTGCGGCCACCGTGGGCTTTACCGTTGATCATCATCGAACAGGATCCGCAAATCCCCTCGCGGCAATCGTGGTCAAAGGCGATCGGCTCATCACTTTGTTTGATAAGGTCTTCGTTTACCTGGTCCAGCATTTCCAGAAACGAACTATCAGGCGAGACATCGCGCGCCTTGTAAGTAACCATTTTGCCGGATTCTTTGCCATTTTTTTGGCGCCAAACGTGTAGCGTAAGCTCCATTATTTGTAACTCCTTGTACTGAGTTTGACGTTCTCAAATACTAATTCTTCTTTGTGACGTAACGGCTTTTTCGTGAAACCTGTGTATTCCCAAACAGCAACGTGCGCGAAGTTTTCATCGTCTCGTTTCGCTTCGCCCTCTTCCTCGTATTCGATACGATAGTGGCCGCCGCACGATTCTTCGCGCTCGAGTGCGTCGAGGCACATGAGCTCTGCATGCTCGATAAAGTCAGCCACGCGGCCGGCTTTTTCAAGCTCCTGATTGAAACTCTCGCCAGTGCCCGTGACCTTGATGTTGGTCCAGAACTGCTTGCGAATTTCAGGAATTTTTTGAAGGGCTTCGGTCAGACTCTCACGGCTACGGGCCATGCCGCAGTTGTCCCACATGAGTTTGCCCAACTCCTTGTGAATGGAATCGACAGTACGGGTACCGTTGATTGCCAGTAGTTTTTTCGTGAGTTCATTTACTTCTTGTTCAACTTTTACCGCTTCAGGATGCGATGCATCGACTTTAGCAAACTTGTTGCTTGCGAAGTAGTCGGCAATCGTCGCTGGAATAACAAAGTATCCATCGGCAAGGCCTTGCATCAAGGCACTCGCACCAAGGCGGTTGGCGCCGTGATCCGAGAAGTTCGCTTCACCCAGAACAAAGAGTCCTGAAATGTTGCTCATGAGGTTGTAGTCAACCCAAAGACCGCCCATCGTATAGTGGACCGCCGGGTATATACGCATAGGAACCTTATAGGGGTTCTCAGCTGTGATTCGCTCGTACATTTCGAAGAGGTTACCGTATCTTGCACGGATAACGTCTTCGCCCTCACGTTGAATCGCATCGCGGAAATCGAGGTAAACACCTAGACCGCCCGGTCCAACACCGAGGCCGGCATCACAGGCTTCCTTCGCAGCACGGGACGCAATGTCACGTGGCGCGAGGTTACCAAAGCTCGGGTATTTTCTTTCGAGGAAATAATCGCGTTCCTCGTCAGGGATCTGATCGGGAGAGCGCTCATCATTTTTCTTCTTCGGAACCCAGACGCGGCCATCGTTACGAAGTGATTCCGACATCAGAGTCAGCTTCGATTGATGCTCACCTTGCACCGGAATACAGGTCGGGTGAATCTGCGTATAACAAGGGTTGGCAAAGCCCGCGCCGCGTTTATACGCGCGGTGGGTTGCCGTGACGTTACAGCCTTTGGCGTTGGTCGAGAGATAAAAGACGTTACCGTAACCGCCGGTCGCGAGCACAACAGCTTCCGCGAAGTGGGTTGAGGTCTCGCCTGTCACGAGGTTACGCACAACGATACCGCGAGCCTTGCCATCGATAACGATGAGGTCAAGCATTTCGGTCCGAGTGTGCATCTTCACGTGCCCGAGTCCGATCTGGCGTTCAAGGGCTGAGTAAGCACCTAGAAGCAGCTGCTGACCGGTCTGACCGCGAGCGTAGAATGTACGGGAAACCTGGGCGCCACCGAAAGAACGGTTGTCGAGAAGACCGCCGTACTCACGCGCGAAGGGAACACCTTGAGCCACGCACTGATCGATGATGCTTTTACTCGTTTGAGCCAGACGGTAAACGTTGGCCTCACGAGCGCGGAAGTCGCCGCCTTTGATCGTATCGTAGAAGAGGCGACGAACGCTGTCGCCATCGCTCTTATAGTTCTTCGCAGCGTTGATACCGCCCTGAGCAGCGATAGAGTGAGCGCGACGTGGACTGTCCTGAAAACAAAAACAGGAAACGTTATAACCCATTTCACCGAGGGTCGCGGCAGCAGAACCACCACCAAGGCCAGATCCAACGACGATGACATTGAATTTACGGCGGTTGGCAGGGTTTACCAATTTACTTTCAAAGAGATGTTTTTCCCATTTTTCAGCCAAAGGGCCTGCGGGAATCTTCGCATCCAATTTCATATCTATGCTCCTCGATTCATTATTTCGTCAAATTCAGTGCATAAACCAACAGGAAAGAGTCGCGCTTACTTGATGATGCCGATCAGGACCGACAGAGGAATCGAAGCTGCCGCGATACAGACAACCCAACCGATAAGTGGCGTCACTTTACGGAAGAAGAGGTTGTACTTCTGATGATTGAGACCGAGAGATTGCCACATACTCGACAGACCGTGACTCAAGTGGAATCCAATCACTGCCATCGAGACGATATAGAGGAGGCTGTAGACGGGATTCTGGAACGAAGTGACGACCATCTTGTAAACATCGTGACGTCCGACCGGATCCGTATAAGGACCGTCGTAGCCTACGAGATGCAAGGTGAAATGCGCCAAGTGAAAGAGGATGAAAAGAAGGACGACGGTGCCGGTATAAGGCATCGTGCGCGAGGCAAAACTTGCCTGCAGAGTAGCTTCGTACTGATAACGCTGAGGACGGGCCGCACGGTTATGAAAGCTTAGGCGATAAGCGATATAAACGTGAGCGATTGTCATGACGAGAAGTCCGCCGCGAGCAATCCAGAGCAGGCCGTAAGGCAAATGCTGAAGCGCGTACGCATAAGCATTGAACGCCTCAAAACCAAAATAGAGGAGAAGGTTTCCGGCGATATGCCCAACTAGAAAGAGGAAAAGACCTGCCCCGGTAATGGCCATAATATACTTAGAGCCAAGTGAGGACTTTTGCAGACGTACGATCCAACTCATAACTTTCTCCAACAGGAAAAACTGCTGAGCGACTGCATTGAGAGGAAGTGAAAACAAAGAGGAGACAAAGAAAGCTTGTCCCTAGCCTTTTCGCTTGTCCAGACTTCACAGCCGCTAATAGAAGACACGGAATCTCGAGGAAGTATGCGAGCCTCATCTTGAGAATGGATCTCAAAAAAAGATGAGAACTCGCTTAATATCCACATTGTCTTAACTCAAGCTGCGCTGTTTTTCCAGATAAAGCTCGGGGAAATCAGCATTTTGCAGAGTGACCACGAAAGCCTTCAGTTAAGCCTTCTCCGCGAAGGGACCAACTTTCACTGTGACGTGGTTTTGACCTTCAATCAAACGTTTCGCAACGCGTTGAAGATCTTTCACCTCAACTTTGTTGAGTCTTGCAGTGTAATGAGAAAAATCATTGTATCCGAGACCATAGAGTTCCATCAGTCCCATGCTCATCGCCTGGCTGTCGGCTCGCTGCATATCGCCCTCGTGACTGCCGACGAGATAATTGCGCGCACGATCTAGCTCGTCTTGAGTAACGCCTTTTTTGCACAAATCATCCCAAAGCTTTTGGATCCCATCCTGAGCTTCTTTCAATTTGTGAGGGCTGCACGCCATGTAGGCGCCAAAAATACCGCGGTGACACCCGGCTGACTGCATCGGGGCGACGGTGTAGGCCAGGCTCTGCTCATCACGAAGCTTAAGGAACATCTGCCCGCCGCTGCCGCCAAGGACATTGGTCAGGAGGTCGAGTGCATAACGATCCGGATCGTGCCAGTTGAGGCCGAGCGTTCCCATCACGAGATGGACCTGCTCGCGATCTTTGTTAATTTCAAAAGTAGAGGTCGGCAGCTTCTCGGGAATCGCCTGAACAATATCAGGACCTTTGGGAAGCTCACGATTCAAGGGCTTAAAGAGAACTTCGAGCCTTTTCATCAGATCTTCAAAGGGAATACGTCCCACGCCGCTGATGATCCAGTTGGAGCCATCGCGCCAGGCTTTGTACTTCTCCATGAGGTTCTCAGGCGTCCAGGTCTTGACCGTCTCTTCCTTGCCCCAAACAGGGTGCTGGTAGGGATGGCC
>SEDW01000292.1 GCA_004193325.1 Pseudomonadota bacterium
TCCCAGACCTACCGCTGCGATTGCAGTCGCAAAGAAATCCTCGCCCGCTCGCCGCAACATGCCGGCGAGCTATGTTATGACGGTCACTGCCGAAGCCTTGATCACGGCCCCAATATTCGTCTTCGTCTGCGCGATGAAAGTATCAGCTTCGTCGACGGTATCAGCGGCGAGCAGGAACAAAATCCAGCTCAGCAATGCGGGGACCTTCTGCTCAAGGATCGGGATGGATTCTGGACCTACAATTTCGCAGTGGCAGTCGACGATTTTCATGAAGACATTAATCTGATTATTCGAGGTCAGGACATTCTCTCGGCCACGGCAAGACAGATTGAGCTGAGAAGAATTCTCGGTGGAGATGATAAAGTTCTTTACCTTCACCATCCGCTGATCTGGGCCGACGACAGCAAAAAGCTGTCAAAGCGCGACCACTCAACATCCATCGGTCAGTGGCGGGATCAAGGTCTTAGCGCAGCAGCAATCATCGGCAAAGCCGCTTTTCAGGTTGGGCTGATAGATCGTGATGAAGCTCTCGACGTGAATGATCTGGAGGCGCTGTTCCATGAATGAAATTGAATTGATCGAAAGCCTAAAGAGATTATGTCCCTCGAACGATAGCGTTATCCTTGGTATTGATGACGACGCGGCGATCCTCAAAGCGACCCTTCGCGAGAGTCTCGTCTGCGCGGATATGCTGATGGACGGCAGTCATTTTCTCCTCAATGAAGCTGGTCCGGAGAGAATCGGGCACAAGGCACTTGCTGTAAATCTCAGCGACATTGCCGCTATGGGTGGCCGTGCGCTCTCGGCATTTGTCTCCTTAGCTCTGCCGAAGCATTTAGCGCATGAGGCCTTTCTCCTGCCCTTTTATAGGGGAATGAGTGCACTAGCCCGGGAATTTGATGTGGCGATCGCTGGTGGCGATACCAATATCTGGAATGGCCCGCTCGTCGTCAATGTCACAGTCCTTGGCGAAGCTCATGCCAAGGGCCCTGTCCGCCGCTCGACTGCCAAAGCCGGTGACCGGATCTTTGTCACGGGTCCTCTCGGCAATTCGATCGAGGGCCATCATCTGAGCTTTCGACCAAGGCTCGATGAAGCGAAGCAATTGATGGATGAGTTTACTCTGAACAGCATGATGGACATCTCGGATGGTCTCGGCAAAGACCTTCGTACCATCTGCCGGCAGTCAGCCGTTGGCGCGCGCATTGATCGCGCTGCGATTCCTATTCGCGATACGCTCAAGAATCACCCGGATGCCTTACAAAAGGCCTTTTGCGATGGAGAGGATTTTGAACTTTGTTTTACGCTCTCCGAAGTGGAGGCCCAGCGCCTGCTCGGCGATCAGAGTTTTGCCTACTGCCGAGCAATCGGACGGATCAGCGAAGGCCAGGACATTCTCTGGTCCGACGATCTTTCCCCAATCCTCTGGCAGGGATTCGAACATCAATCGTAACGATCAGAGAGGAACAGCATGAGCCTTGACCGTGATCAGATCGAGAGAGCCTGGCTCCTTCAACTCGTCAAAGAATTCCAGGATATCGTTCAGTACTATCGCATCAGTCTTCTGCAGCCGTTTATCAGGATAAGCGACAGCAAGACTCAATTCGGCTCCTGGCAGCCCTATACACGAACGCTCAGTCTCTCGCGTTATCTCATCGAGGACTACAGTTGGGATGTCGTCCTCGAGATCTTTAAGCATGAACTGGCTCATATGTGGGTCAGCGAGCGTGGCCGGGACAATGAAGACGATCCCCATGGACTCGTCTTTCAGGAGGCTTGCCGGAGACTGGGTGTTGCACCCTGGGCCCGATCGGCTACGGTGGAAATCGATCCCAATACGGCACGCACGCAGCATCGCAGCATGAGCGAAGAAAAGGAACGACAGGTTCGCCGTGTCGAAAAGCTTCTTTCTCTGGCAAATTCCTCAAATGCGCACGAGGCAAGCCTGGCTATGGAGCGCGCGCGAGAGCTTGCGATTCAGTACCAGATCGAAATGCAGGCGGAGACCAGACATTATAGTTATGTCCTGATTAACCACAAAAAAAAGACCATGCCTTCGCATCAATCCTCGATCGCGAGCATCCTTTGCACTCATTTCTATGTCGACTGTGTGAGTCGATCTCAGTATGATGCGGAGTCCCGAGAGCAATATAAAGTTCTGGAGCTGCTCGGATCGGTCGAAAACGTGCAGATTGCCGAGTATGTTTACTGGTATCTCTGGCGGGAACTGCCACTCCTCTGGGACCTCTACGCAAAGGTCAAGACCTCGGCGAAGGGTCGTGCCTCGAGACGATCGTATTATCTGGGTGTGCTCAACGGTTTTCATGAGAAGTTGAGTCGCGAGAAGGATAAGGCGCAGGCTGAGCAGGCGAACGGAAATCCTGAGGGATCAGGCGGGCAGTCGCTGCTCGTTCTCGACAAGAGTCTTGAACGCATCCTCAAGCAGGAGCTCAAGAGTTTTGTGAGCGAACGTTTTCCCCGTCTCAACCGCGGCGGATCGAGTCGCAGTGGTCTTGAGCAGGACGCCTACTCTTCGGGAGTGGCCAAGGGCCAGACTCTCGAAGTCAGGCAAGGCATTACAAGCAATTCACGTCAGCTAGCATTATCCACGGGAAGGAATTGAAATGACGAAGACGAGCGGCATCGACAAATATGAGTACTATGCGAAATCAGTTCAATCCCCTGATGTCGATGCACTGTTTCTCCAAAAGACTTATTCGAGCCTCAAGGGTAAAGAGCCCAAGACTCTGCGCGAAGACTTCTGCGCGGCATTTGCTCTTTGCTGCGAGTGGACCCGACTTGGCTCTGACAAGCTCTCGATCGGTATCGATCTTGACGAGGAGCCCCTGGACTATGGTCGCAAGCACTACCTGAGCACTCTGAGTCCAGAGGAGCAAAAGCGGGTCAACGTCCTTTCTCAAAACGTTTTGAGCCCCGAGATGCCGCATGCGGACATCATCGCCGCTCTCAACTTCTCTTACATGGGCTTTAAAACCCGCCCTCTCCTCAAGCAGTACATCGAAAACTGTCACAAGACTCTGAACGATGGCGGTCTCCTCATTTTCGATTGTTTCGGTGGTCCGGCATCGCAGGAACCCAACGAGAGCGAAAGTGAATATGATGACTTCAGTTACTTCTGGGATCAGGACACCTTTGATCCTCTGACCAACGAAGGCATGTTCTACATTCACTATCAGCCTAAGGGCCAAAAGAAGATCGAGAAGGTCTTTACCTATGACTGGCGCATGTGGGGCATTCCGGAATTGAAAGACCTTATGGAAGAAGCGGGTTTCAAAAAAATCCACTTCTACTGGGAAGGTACTGACGAAGACGGCGAAGGTGACGGCAACTACTCTAAGGTTACGAAGGGCGAGATCTGTGATTCATGGGTCGCGTACATCGTCGGCGAGAAATGAAAAACTGGGCAGTCTCTCCCGAGCGACCGCCTAAAATCCGGGTCCGACTTTTCCGAAGAGCGAAAGCGGACCCGATACCTCAGTCGATTCAATGATTTAACCTACCCGGCAAGATTCAACTCAAAAAAATTCCTTAGCTTTTTCAAAGAAGTTCCGAAACCCCAACAGAATCACCGACAATTCTTTGGGCGGTAGAGATTTCTGGAGTTCTATATGAAAAGCCTCATTCGGTTGAGCCTCGCTCTCGCATTTCTAAATGCCTGCGCACATGCGCCTTCACCGGTGGCCAAGCCCGATTTAAGTTCTGCTCCGAAAGGTAAGACTTTCACAGACTGGGGCGAATATATTATAGATGCAGGTGACGTCGTGAATGTCATCGTCGAAGAAATGCCGAAGCTCGACGGCCCACAAAAAGTATCACCCTCTGGAAACATTTCCCTACCAGTTATTGGCATGGTCCGTGCTAAAGGTTTAACTGAGGTTCAGCTTCGTGAGTCGATGATTCTCAAGCTCAAGCCTCACACGAAGGTGCCAAGAGTTTCCGTCAACGTGGTTCAGATGAATTCTTATGTCGTCTACTTCGAAGGCAAGATCGCGAAGCCAGGTACTTACAAACTCGACAGTCGCACCACTATTCAGCAGGGCATCGCTCTCGCAGGTGGACTCAAGGGTGAGGAAGCCACACGAATCATGGTTGTTCGCGACACACCGGAAGGTGTTAGAAAACGCTTTGAAACAAGTGTGAAGGGTCTTAAAGAAGGCCAGGTTACACTCGATAATTTTGTTCTGGAACGCGGTGATCTGATAATCGTCGATTGAAATTAGCCCTATAGAGACAAGGATGTCACCGTGAAGCTTTCTCAACACATACTGCTCGGCCTTCTCGCATCGCTTACCCTAAGGGCGAATGCGCAGTCGAATGTCGCAACCGGCCTTGAAATTGCTGCCGCAGCAAGCGACAGCAGTGAGGAAGGCGACGATTGGGGCGCGCCCGCGGCAGTCAAAGGTAGCAAGAAACCTGTAACAGCACAGGGGCAACCTGTATCGGCTGGAGAAGCCGCTCAACCTGCGGCAGTTCCGGCTCCTCCGTCTGACGCCGAAGCGGTTCCAAATAAAGACGAAGAAGACTTTGATGAAACAGTCGAAGCCAAGCCGGCTATGCCTCTTAAAAAACCGATTCCTAAAAAAGTAGCACCCAAAGTATCGCCCGTTGATGCCGAAGTTAAAGCGTCTGTGCCAGCAGCTACGCCTGCAGCATCAGCACCGGCCGCAGTGCCCCCGCAAGGGTCTGTGATCGCAGAACCTGCAGTCGAAGCCATTCCCACACCAGCGGTAAAAGCACCCGTTGTCAAAAATCCTGTGAAGCCAGCCGCGCCCGTCCAGGCTCCGGCCGCACCAAGCAATGGGGCTGCTCAGCAGACTGCACCGAAACAAGTTCC
>SEDW01000293.1 GCA_004193325.1 Pseudomonadota bacterium
GCTATCGGCCGATTGGATCTGGAAATCGTCGACGCCAACACGGTTCGTGTGGTGAATCGAACGGTCGAAGCTTTGCCCGTCGTCATCTACGCCTCACGTTGATTCAGCAAATAAAAATCCCCCGATTCATCTCATCATGGTCGGGGGATTTTTTTATGGAAAAACTTAATTCTCGACGGCCTTACTAAAGGAGACCGAGTAGTTCGCTTGGTTGATCAGATCATCGCTGTCCATGAGCAATCCGCGTTGGCCGAGAGGAGACCCACCGTAGCAGCCCCAATCGTTGGTGCCCGCGACGATCTTGCCGTCCATGGTCATAGCATACTGAACGCGCATCGCATCGGTTGCATTGCCTTCGATCTCGATATCAACGGCGTTGATTTCGGAAGCGATGGTCACAGCTTTGATAACGATCTTTGAACCATCAGCCTTCATGACTTCAAACCCTTTGCCCTCTTTCCATTCCTGGTTCGCCGTCTGGTGAGGCGCTTCCATTTTTTCATCCCAGCGTAGGGGAGGATTAGGAACGTAGAAGTTTACACGAAGGCTGTGCTCGCCCATGCGTTTGATCGTAACGGGTTTGAGAGGATGCCAGTCTTCACCAAGCTCCATGGTGCGGTAGTAGACCTCGCCGGCTTTTTCACCAAAGGCATCGTAGCCTGCAACAGTGAGATGGATCGTATCGCGATATTCGTACTGATACTTCGGACCCACGGTGTAGACGCGGCCCGGATAGTCATTGCCCACGTGCCATTGCTTTTGAGTGGAATAATCCTTCTGAGCGACGCCGTCGGGCAAGTTGATCGCGCAGGGATAGGCGTGCTGCTGGGAGGTGAAGAGTGGAATGGTATTTGACTGACCCGTAATAGCCTTAAGATCCTGGTCATAGTCCGCCTGCATCTGAGCCATTTGCTCTTTGTAGAGCGGATTCTTCCAGTCGTTCTCCCCGTGAGTGAGGAGAATCGCGCCGACGCCATAGCGTTTGCCTTGAGCCTTGGCGAGTTCGCTGAAGGCTTTAGCTTCGAAGAGGGCAGGATTGTAGGAGTTGCCGTTACCGCCCTTTTTGATGCCTTCGTAGCCCGTTCCACTCAAGCCCACTTCGGTGTGAGCTGTCACGTAATCCTTATTCTTGAACTTCATCGACAGTCGAGTGATCACATCAGCCATGCTGTGGTGATGAGAGGCGCCAAGAATGTTTTTTGGATAAGTGCCGTATTCGCCGAAGCTTCGGAGCGGCTCGGTGAGTGGAAGCGTCTTGAGATCTGGGGTGACTTCTGAGTAGCTTCCGCTCGGATCGAAAAGCTTCAGGTTGTTGTAACTCGGTCCTTCGTTGATGGGGCCGAGAAACCAGGCGCCTACCGAAAGGCTCTGGCCAGTTCCGATGATGCCGACCCAATCAAAGAGTTCCGAGGGTTTATCTTGAGCGAGAGCCAAAGAGCTGGCGAAGGCTGATGAAAGAAGAGCGAAGCCCATTGTAGTTTTTTTCATATGGGAACCTGACGATTAGAAAGTTTGGTGACGCAATGAAATGGCCCCTAACCGGGGCCAGATTTCATGGATTCATAAGAGCGTTGTGAATATCGCCCGCAATGCGCATCCCGTAGCGAAGGATGCCAGGAGAATTCGTGTCGCAACTGCCGTTTGTTACTGTTCCAAGGCAATAGTGGACACCATCACTGTCTTTATGAACCCGGGCGAGACCTGCAACTGGATCGGTACAGTAGCCAACGTCACGTTCGAATTGACTACATGGGACGACAGTTGTGTAGATTTCGCGTTGTTCCGCGAAATTACCAGTGCCATAAGCTGCCATCGATACTTCGGCTCCAGCATCGCTAACAAGATCGCCGCTGGCAGCGGCAACTTCGCGGTACTGCTTGTTCATGCGTGTGGTGTGACCATTGTCCCATGGGCCTTGGAGGACCCACATGATTTTTGGACGCTTGATTCCTACAGCCTTGGCAGCTTCCGTGACCTGACGAGCAACCTCGTAAGCGTCGCTTTTGTATTTGTTGTAGTAGGCTTCGTTGTCAGGAAGATTTTGCATGCAGGAAGTGAAACGATTGCCGACGAAAGAAAGGACAACGATGTCCGGCTTATCTTCTTTCACGTGCTGTGTCAGTGACGAGTCGGTAGCGTCAGGGCTCGATTTTCCTTGAGTAAAATCGCAGATTGCGAGGCCGCCGAACATGGCTCGGGTCATAGTGGAATTGGAATAATTATGGCTCCACCAGCCAACTGTGTCCGCGGTTTCCACGGCGATCGAATCACCAACGTAAAGAACTTTTGGATTCGGCGAATTTTGTGCGTTGGCATTTGCGCCTAAAAATAGGCAGGTTCCAAGCGATAGGACGAGAGCGGAAAGCTTTGCATTCATTTTCATAAACATACTCCGGTTTGATCTGACCGGAGATTAATCATAGTGATTAATGATCGTCAAGTGCTCGAATGATAAGCAGTGAACTCTATGAGATAAAAGAAGATTTCGGACTTCCACGCCAATTCATTTTTCATAAAATGGTATTTTGGCAGTTGAGCAAAACATAAGGCTTCGACGAGACAATCGTCGAAGCCTGGTATGACGATCAGTCCATGGATTTGGCAGCAGTAACCAACTGATCGAGGGCAGCGCCCCAACCATCGTGAAAGCCCATTTGCTCGTGCCTCTGTTTGTCGGCTTCTACACTGTGCATAACGATGGCTGTGTACTTCGTGCCTTTTGCATGAGGCTCGATCAGGATCATCCCGGTAAAGATGAGGTCTGCCCCATTTTCCGGGCCAGGTGCTGGCCGAAAGCCAGCCTTGAGGGCCGAAGTCCAGACGAGTTTCTTGCCGGGAATCACTTCGAGATAGCAGCCAGAATTCGGAAATTTTTCGCCCTCAGGGGAAAGCATCGTGGTGTGAAAGATCCCACCCGGCCGCAGGTCGATTTCACAGTCTGCAGTTTTCCAAGGAGCAGGGGTAAACCATTTCTTGAGATGTTCCGGCTGCGTCCAGGCTTTCCAGACAGTTTCGGGTTTCACTTCGATCACTCGTTCCAAAACGAGATCAAGCTTTGGATCAATACTGTAGTTAGCACTCATTCTTTATCCTTCTTCCTCGTTATAAAGCTGCTAGACGGGCTCACCCCGTAAGAATAGTTCAAAAGCATTAGAGAGAGGAATGAAAAATGGGAAGCGTAAGCTTCCCAATCGCGACTAACAATTGAAAAGACAGATTACTGTGCGAGATAGCCGCCGTCGACGGGATAGTAGGCCCCAGTAACAAAGGAAGCTTTTGCGGATGCGAGCCACAGCACGAGTTCCGCGACTTCAGAGGATTCACCCAGACGACCGATCGGATGCTTCGACACGAGGCCGGCTTTCGCCTCTTCCGTCATCGAACTTTCAACCAGCGGTGTTTTGATAAAACCAGGGCCTACGGCATTGATACGAATGTTTTTGTCAGAATATTCCAGCGCTGCAGATTTGGTGAGGCCTACCACGCCGTGCTTTGCAGCCACGTATGCGCCTGAGTTGCGAAAACCCACCTGACCAAGAATCGATGCCATATTGAGAATCGTACCGCCGCCAGCCGCGAGGATCGCAGGAATTTGATAGCGCATACCATAGAACACCCCGGAGAGGTTTATCGAAATCACTTTGTCCCATTCCTCAATCGGATACTCGCCGATAGGAAGGTTGGGTCCACCGATTCCAGCGTTGTTCACGGCAATATGCAGCGCTCCAAATTTTTTGACGATCTCGTCAACGAGCGATTCTGCTTCTTTCGCTTTGCCGGCATTCGATTTAATGAAAATCGCTTTGCCTTTGGTCTTCTCGATGTGCGCAACAGTTTCACGCCCTCCATCCTCATTCAAATCGACGACGACGACTGTGGAGCCTTCTTCTGCAAACTTGTAGGCTATCTCGCGCCCAATGCCAGACCCTGCACCTGTTACGAGCGATATCTTCTTATCTAGCAATGCCATATTGTCTCCTTAGTTATTCTTCGGTTTTTCGGTTCTTCGTCACAGAGTTACTTTCGACCTATAATGCCCGAAGGATTAGGGGGATAAATTGGGAAAGACAATCTCACTCACGAGACAATTTCTTCTGCCCCTTATTTTATAGGCCCAAACGTAGCTCGCAAATTTAGTCACAAGATTGATAATTCATTTGTAATATTTTGTACCGAATTTCAATTGGAGAGAATGCTGAGTCAGTTGGCAGAAAGAACCGCGATCGGGCCAGATTCCGCAATTGTTCGTTAAGTCATCGAGAATCCACGAATTTTCAAAAGCCATGAAAGGTTGGGGTCAAAGCTTCAGTTGTATCTATTAAGAGACTGTGCGAGCTCATATATGGGAAGACAGACTTCTCAAGAGAAGTGGAGCTTCATATTCAAATGCTCAAACGGTCGTTCTCCAAGCTACAGGTGATCCTCGGCATCGGCGCGATCATTATTGTTTCGCTTTTTTTTGCAGTCTCCAGCAGCTGGGGTCAGAGTCTTCTCCGAAGCGAAATTAAAAAGACCTTCGCCCGGGATTACAGCATCGCCCTCGACTACAGCTCGCTTAGGATGTGGCCCGGAAGTTCGGGTCTGGTCATTTCCCTCCGTGATGTGCAGTTGGCCTACGTGCCTATGCTACCGAATTCCACTGCTCTTTCCGATCCAATTCAGAGCCTCAAAATCAGTCTCGATCCTTTCCAGATTTTCAGTGGACTCCCGGCTGTGACCAAGATTGAATTGAGTGGCGCCAAGATCAGTCTCGCTCTCAAAGGCAATAAGGTCCAGATCAATGGCCTGCAGCGGAGCTTCACTCCTGATGATGCGAG
>SEDW01000294.1 GCA_004193325.1 Pseudomonadota bacterium
CGACTCAGCAGCATCACTTCCGATGGCGTCATCACACCCGGAAGGTAGGCAATACCCGTGGCTTTAGCGCGCTCCAGTAGCTCTGGCAAAGTGCCAGGACTCACGACAAAATCGGCCCGAACATTTTCCGCTTTCTTAAAATCATCAAGCGTGAGAACAGTCCCAAGACCGACACGCAGTTCGGGATAATGTTCTTTAAGCATGGCCACACCTTTTTCCGCGTGTGGAGTTCTAAGAAGAATTTCTAAACCGAGTAGACCCGCACGCTCGGCAAAGGCTCCAACTCGCGACCAGGAGTCCGCTGTTTTCAGCGTAACCGAAGCGAGAAAAGGAAGCGCGCCGAGAACTTTGCCCATAGCCTGACTGCTCGAATTTTCACCCGTACTCATGTCGTCCTCCGAAGGGCCCCTTCATCAAAAATTGAGGCCGCACCGATTAATCCTGGTTCGGTCCCCATGATAACATAGGTCGGAATCGCCGATACATAAGTAGCCATGCGCCCTTTTGTCTCAAAGCGTCTTCGAAAGCTGCTCTTGTCTAAATATTCAAGGAAACGCGGCACGATTCCACCTGCAATATAGACGCCACCACAGGCCCCCATCTGCAGCGCGAAGTCCCCGGCAACAGAGCCTAAAATGCCTGTAAAACAATCGAGCGCATCGAGGGCGATTGCATCGTTTCCAGAGAGGGCTCGCTCGGTGACGGTAGCCGCATCGGGTTTAGGAATGCTCAGTCCGGCTTCAGCGGAAAGCGCCTCGTAAATGTTGCAAAGACCTCCTCCTGAGAGAAGATCCTCATTCGACACGAAACCAATCCTCTGTCTCAAGTAGCGTGCGATGCCTTCTTCCTTTTCGTTGGCGGGAGCAAAACTCGAATGCCCGCCCTGAGAAGGAATCGCCACCGCGGTTGGCAGCGCAGGTATAAGGGCAGCCATGCCGAGGCCGGTGCCTGGCCCAAGAACAGCAAGAGCGCGGTGAGGACAGGCTTCGCCTTCCCCGATCTGAAAGAGTTCATTTGGCCCAAGAAAAGGGAGTGAGCGGGCAACCGCCTCGAAGTCATTCATCACGTGGAGAAAGTCGAGACCAAGCTCTTCCTTCAATCCTTCGATGGAGAAACTCCAGGAGTTATTCGTGAAGGAAATTTCGTCACCAACAACTGGCGAAGCGACAGCGAAACAGGCTTTCTTCGGGAGCACGACGCACTGAGCTTTCTCGAGAAAGGCGGCAATCACATCCTTCAGCGAAGGAAAATCCCGGTTCGAAAACTGTTCGATACCGAATATTTCATTCCCCTCACCTGTCACGAGTCCTACCCTTGCGTTGGTTCCTCCGATATCGGCTACGAGATGGTGGTTCATTTTATGCCTCTTCCTTCTTTTGTTTACGCCGCATGGAGGCAGAGACTGTCGAGAGAGATCCTCGTTCTCCAAGACTATCGATTTTGCGAGGAAGGAGAAAGCCAAGGATATCGGTGGAATTCTGCAGGCGCCTAAAATCTGTTGCAAAAATCCGAAAAGACGAGGCAAAATTCAAATCATTTTGCCGCTGCCATACTCGCACATAATGCCTCAAATCGAGCCGGCATGTGCTTTTGAAGCTCATGGAATAGACTTGTCTCAGAGTCCTGTTCGTGGTTATTTAACGCCATCATTTTCCATAGCGACAGACACAAGGAGTGCCAATGAATATTCTTCAAAAAATTGAGAAGACTCGGCCCTCACTTTCAAAGTCTGAGATCAAAGTTGCCGACGTGGTCCTCTCGGATCCTAATATAACAATTCGCTCGAGCATTGCGGCTCTCGCCCGTGCGGCCGACGTGAGTGAGCCAACTGTCAATCGTTTCTGCCGAAGCCTCGATTGCAAGGGTTTTCCCGACTTCAAATTGCAGGTGGCGCAATGCCTCGCGAGTGGCATGCCCTATGTCAATTCGAGTGTTGAAGAAAATGATAGCGTCAAAGACTTCGCGGTGAAAATCTTTGATATGACACTTTCTGCGCTTGATGATGCTAAGGGCAACCTCGATTACGACGTGCTGGCCAAGGCTATTGATGCCCTCGCCGGTGCCAGAAAAATTGAATTCCACGGTCTCGGAGCCTCATCATCGGTCGCTCTCGACGCGCAGCACAAATTCTTTCGTCTCGACACTCCTGTCGTCGCGTACACAGACGTCATGATGCAGCGGATGTCTGCTGCTGGAGCCGGGCGCGGCGAAGTCTTCGTTATTATCTCTTACACGGGCCGTAGCATAGCCAGCATTGAGACAGCAAAACTTGCTCGTGACGCTGGCGCCACCGTCATCGGGATCACGACGCCAGGCTCAGGCCTCGCGCAGCACTGCTCGCTCGTCATTGCTGTGGAAACAGTCGAAGATACCGATATTTTCACCCCGGCGCTGTCGAGACTCCTGCATCTGGTGATCATCGATCTCCTTGCAACGGGAGTGACCTTGAAACGAGGACCGGGATTTATTGAACATTTGAAGAAGATGAAAAATTCTTTGAAGGCGACACGAATCACGCGGGATGAAAGCGGGACTGGCAAATAACGTTCAGCGCAAATTCAAAATAGGGGAAGGCCTTCGATCGAAGGCCTTTTTTTATGGGCTGATCAAACGATCACGCAAAGGATCGGCTTTGTCGAGGAGCTTCAGGACACGAATACTGGCCGAGAGATCCGCCTCCTTCAAAGAGATAAAAGCACGCTCACGAATAAACTCATCATGCAGCGGCGAGGACGGATGGAGGATCAGATTCGAAAGAAACTCTGCTGCTTTCGAATCTCTCGAAGCAATGAGTCCGATGTTTCTCACCGAATTTAAAAGCTCCTGATGAATGCTCAGCAGTTCTTCGGTCGGCTCGCCAAAGTCGAGATATTTCGTCTCATCTTCAAAACGGGCTGGTGTGCGAAGCGCGATATCCTGCCAAAAGCCAAGGAGTTGATCCGACTGCAGTTCGTTGGCAATGAAGACCAGGCGTTCGCGTTGATCACTATCTTTTTGGGCCAGGAGCTCTAAGGTGGCTTTAAAGAAGGTCGCAATTTTGATGGGATCTCCTGATCGCAAGACTTGCGTGGTCTTGGCAACCGATAGGGTCGTCGAGAGATTGGCATTCGCAAGGAGGATATTAAACTCCGAATCCGAGTCGACTCTACTCACCCGATCCTCGAGCGTGCCCGTGATGCTTTGACCCGTTGTTTTTTTATGAGACATCGTCTCAGGTGCAGCGAGCGCAGTGGGAGCGGGAACCACGTTTTTCGCGGCTCGGAAATGCTCTGGTTCAATCCCGAGTACCGGATTTTTCTTGAGGTAAAAAAGGGTCGAGAGAACAGCAAAACTCAAGATGACGGCGAGCACGCCCAGGTATTTTTTCATTATTTTACTCCACCCAAAGAGGCGTCGGTGAGGCCCATGGCATTCGACCATTCCTTGCACTGACCTTGAAAGCGACGGGCATCGCCCTTCAAACTGTAATTGAGTTCCAGAATATATTCGTTGACTGCAGCATTTCTCAGCACCGCACAGTAATCCTCTTTGCAGGTCGCGACGATCGCATGCATGACTGCTGCTGATGCTGCTGAGCCCTGACAGGGCGTGTATTTTAAATCGTCGATATCGTGGTTCCAGCCTCTGGAGTGCCGGGTTTCATGAGCAATTAATATCGCATGAAAGACCGGACGCGAAGGGTTATTGGCCGTGACCACGAGATTGGGGGAGCACCAGGTGAAAGCGTTGGAATTCAACCGGGCGAAGCCGCCGATTCCTGCTTCGCAACTGTCGGAGACCGTCACGGTCTTCACATAATCCTTGAAGTCCTCGTTAAAGGACTTGGGATAGGCAGCCAGCCAAATGTCGAAAGCAAGTTCTGCATATTTGATCTGAGTGTCGTTGAAGTTTTGGAACGTTGTAGACTTCGAACGCAATGGGTTAAGAGGAGACTTCGGAAGAAGGGATAGGACTTCGTCCGATTTTTTAATATCGATCGTTTTAAAGGCCAATTGCGGCAGCTTCAGAGCCACGGGAACCGAGTTACTCGGGTCTTCACTGTTTGCGTATTCAAGCTCCCATTGACAGCCGGCTTCGAGCCCTTCGGTCTTGATATCCTGATAGACCTGACAGGAGACCGGCGCCAGGACCGTCTCGGGAGTACTTGCCAATTCAATTTTCGCACAGTTTTTGAGGATACGGCCCCCAGTGCTCATCGCTAAAAAGCCCTGAACCTTGGCCGCTTGTCCCATCTTCAGATTAAAGACGTTCCGCTTGATCTCAGCGGGATTGCCCAGGACCGATCCGGTCTTAGAGCTATCGTACCAACAGGGGCTCGTGACTTCCTCCTGCAGACTGAGACTGATACTGTCGCTCGACAAAGCCTTGGCTGCCAGAACTGGCGAGGCCGCGCCGGTGACGAGCAGAAGATTTTTCTGATCAAAGCTCCGGGCCGCGGTACTTGGGAGCATCAGCCCTTCGGCAAGCGCTTTGTCGAGTCTGTTCGAGCCCTGCAATCCGGCAACGTCCGTCGGGCTGCTGTCGAAGAGCAGGTAACGGTAGCCCTTTTGGTCTTTGATTCTCAAAACGCAGAAGATATCGGTCTGACCTTTGAGCATCAAGGCGGAGATCAGACGTTTGATGCCGAGTGGATAGTGCGATCGCCAGGAAAGTCTGGTTTCGGAGCCGACTTCCAGCGTAACATCTTTACAGAGGGGCAGAAGAGCCTCGAGTTCGTTGGTCGTAAGGGCTTTCGGATCACTGACGTGGAGCAGACGATCGACGGTGGAAAGAGGGGCAATTTCGTTTTGCAGGACAAC
>SEDW01001373.1 GCA_004193325.1 Pseudomonadota bacterium
GTTGGTTTTGCTCGGAATTTCTCTTTTGGTTTTAGCTAATCCTTTGGGATGCTGCAAGGCGGCAATGTTTGTGGGTTGGGCAGGTTTTGGTTTTTTGGGTTTTTGGTGTTTTGGTTTTTGCGGCCGACGCAAATCAGGCCTTCCCTTTGCGGGGGAAGGCCTGATCGGTAATTTGGTGAGTGGAAATTTGTAATTAGTAATTGGTAAGTAGTAAGTGGACTTAGGACTTAGAGCGGGATTTGCATTGTTGTGCAGTGAACCGCGCCGCCAGTGTAGATTAGGTCGTCGGAGTTAACCCAAGTGAACTTGTAGCCAAAGCTCTCGTAGACCTTGCGAACTTCTGCTTCGTACTTCGCGAGGAGAGCCTGGTCAAAGTAGAGACCGTTGACAGCAATCGTGTCCGAACCCGGTGTCACGTAGCGTGGAACGATTACGCTGCCGCTGACTGTGAGGGAGTTGGTGTACGAACGATAGGTTTCGTCGTTTCTGAAGATCGGGCCTGGAGCCGGAATGCGGATCACGTTGAAACCCATCGCTTCGATTTCCGAAGCGCGTGTGTCGAGGTAAACCTGCATATTGCGGGCTTTTTGAAGGTCAGCTTTGTTCGTGTAGAGAGCCATGACTTCTTCACGGAGCTCGCTGACGATGACGTTGTCGTCATCAAGGAACTTGGCCCACATATCGATGTGGCCTGTGCCCTCGTATGGGATGCGTGGGAAGATCTTAACAGTCTTACAGCCTGCAGCTGCTTTGTAATAAGCAGCTACGCCGCCAGCGTCGAGTTCGATGTCGTCGCTGCGTTCTGCAACTTCGTTGGCATCCGTTACGCGTGTTGTCATGAGACAGTCGCCGCGTGTGTTGTTCATGAAGTTTCCGCCTTCATTGTAGACGGGAACACTTACGCGTTCGAAATCGAGGAGTTTTTCCATCGATTGAGCGGTGAAATCGTCAGCTTGACGATTGCCGTAGTAGTTGAACCAAACAGTCAAGCTACCGGCTGTCTGTTGTTTGATGAGTTCAACTTTGCTTGCGTTGCGGCCGATAATGCTGCGGAGGCCTGCGAAAGTGCTGCTTGTCTGGAAAGTACCTGTGAAAGTTGAAGGTACGATGATCCAGAGTTTCTCAATATCAGCTTCTGCGATCGCAGCAGCCATCTGATTCATGCCAAAGCTTGAAATCAATGGAAGAGAAATAATAACGCCACGGCTTGGCTCATATTCAGCTGTCGCACGTTGCGCGCCAGTTGTTTGTTTGAACTGAGCAGCGGAACTGCTTTCATAGTGGCCATCGAGCTTGCTCGACTGTTTGCCGTTTTGGCTACAGCTGGAAAGAAGGCTGAGTCCGAGGGCGAGGATCGCTGTGTAACTCTTTTGCATCATGGGTTTGACCTTGGAAAAAGTGTTCGTCTACGCATAACTGGAGCGCTTCTAACAAAGGCTCTGAAT
>SEDW01000295.1 GCA_004193325.1 Pseudomonadota bacterium
CCCTTGCTCATCGGCGGCGCGACGACAAGTAAAGCTCACACCTCGATCAAGATCGCTCCACACTATCACGGTGCTGTCTGTCACGTCGGTGATGCCTCACTCGTCGTAGAAGTCTGTAATGATCTGATCTCTCCCGAACGTAAAGAAGCGTTCAAAGAAAAGCTCAAGATCGATCAGGAAGCAATTCGTGTGCGTCATGCGGCGAACGTAAAAGACAGTGTCTTTCTAAGCCTGAGAGATGCGCGAGAAGCCAAATTTAAGACAGATTGGGCGACAGCGCAGATCGATATCCCCTCCCGCCTTGGTGTCTGGGAACAGCCTAACCTCACTCTTGAGGAAGTGGCGAAATACATCGACTGGTCGCCCTTCTTCTGGACCTGGGAAATCAAAGCCCTTTATCCGAAGGTTCTGACTCACAAAGTCTGGGGCGAGCAGGCAACTGAACTGTTCCGCGATGCGCAGAATATTCTCGACGATATTATTAAAAATAAGCGCTTTGACCTTAGGGCCATCACCGCTCTCTGGCCAGCGCAATCGGTCGATGACGATGTCCTTGTCTATGATCCGGATCGTCCAGGTCATGTGCTTGAAACGCTTTACTTCCTGAGACAGCAGCGTGAGCGCGAAGAGAAAAAGCCCGCCTTCTGTCTCGCCGACTACATTGCACCTAAGAGCAGCGGACGTATGGATTACATCGGCGGCTTTGCCGTGACGTCTGGCGAGGAGGTGGACGGTACAACTGAAAACCGGACGATCGAACAGTTGATCAAAGAGGATTACAGAGGTCTTCGTCCAGCGCCTGGTTATCCAGCCTGTCCAGACCATACAGAGAAGGCCACGCTCTGGCGTCTCATGAATGTCGAAGAACGTGTGGGTATCAAACTCACCGAAAGCTACGCGATGCATCCAGGTAGCTCTGTATCGGGCTACTACTTCTCGCATCCGGAGGCCGAGTACTTCCGCGTGGGGATGATCAACCGCGAGCAGATGGAAAACTATGCGAAGCGCAAAGGTATGACGATCCAGGAAACCGAACGTTGGATGCAGCCGAACAAAGGCTATTGATAATCGATTTGGGCGGCGCGCTAGCCGCCCTTTTTTTGGTGCTACTTCCAAGGCTTATCAACTCGCTAGACATCTTCGTCACTTAGCTTTTTTCCGCCTCATTCATTCCGGTACAAATTTATAATCAAAACGCTTTAACAAACGATATCCCTTCTGGAAAAGAGCAATGGCGGCCTGCTAGAATTGAATGGAATGTGCTCTGCGCACCGATGGGCAGCTCTCACTGGAGAATCGTTTGCTGAACTACACGCTTCATCCAAAAGACCCTGGTCTCTCGATTGACTTTCGAGGGGCTGTCGATGAACGGGCAGCGTCGGTACTCACAGAACTTCTTGCTCGATTGAATGCTCAGGACGTTGTGCTTAACATGCAGCTCGTCGAATATTTCAATTCGCTTGGCATAAGGGCCTGGGCCGGCTTTATCAAACAACTCGCTCCTGGCCGCACGCTTGCCTACACGCATTGCCCGCCTGATTTCATAAATCAGATAAACATGATGCCGCTTCTGGCGCAGTCAGTCTCAATTCTGTCTTTTGCGGCAGAATTCATCTGTCCCGACTGTAACCATTCTCAAAGGGAAAGCTTTGATGCGACTCAATCCAAGGCTGGAATACTGGCTGCCTTTGAAAAGGTGAGTTGTTCTCACTGCGCCGCTGGCATGTTCCCCGACGAAGATCCTGAAACTATACTCTATTTTAAGAACCCAAAAATTTGAGCCTGGAACCTTAAGTCCCCAGAGGCCGCGGCCGATTGGGTAGAGATCCGGCAAACACGAGGTATCTGATGTTGAGCAAAGGCTGCAAACTGGATTGGAAGACGAGTAATTCCGTCGCCATCAGCGGTGAGATCGATGAGTACGCGGACTTCACTACGCTTGATCGCAGTGCGGGACAGATTCTCTATGTGGATTTTGCCAACGTGACGCGATTGAACAGTTCCGGCCTTAGGAGTTGGATACAGACTATAACTAAGAACAAGATCCAGCTCGTCCTTCGTGAATGTTCTGCCGTAGTCGTGGAACAGTTTGCGCTCATCCCTCAGTTCATTGGCAAGAATGGAACGGTCGAGTCGTTCTTCGCCCGTTACCAGTGTGTCTCATGCTTTCACGAGGAGCAGCGTCGCTTTCAAGTCGGCCAGAATCTCGATCTCTCGGCACCGACTCTGCCGAGCGAACTCACCGAGCCTTGTCCTGAGTGTGGCGATCACGTTGAGCTCGATCAGTCGCCGGAAGTCTATTTGTCGTTTATTCGCTACAGTAATAAGGCAAATCCCGCAGCTTCGTGAATCTTTTACTCTAAGCACATTGTGCTTAGAGACTTCCCCTCTTCCGCAAACTCTCGGGCTGATCTTGTTGCATCTTAGTGATCTTCGATCATCTGAGATGAAAATTTTCCGCCGTAGCCGCTTCATTTTCCTCAGCTCTTAATCTTAATTTAAATCTAAGTACCGGACTTGAATAAAAATTAGTTCGTTGTGAACAGTCTTGAGAACATTCTGTGAAAAACTTTTGGCGAATGGCACGAGGGCTGCATTAACTCCTGCATGAAGGAAATTGCTTCTCACCAAATTCATCCGAAAGGTTTTAACAATGAGCATTCTCGCAAAGATTCTTGTTCCTGCTGCCCTGTCTCTTTCTGCTTCAGCTTTTGCAACAACTAGTACTCCAGTTGTTGAAGGCCCTATTCCAGGAACAGTTCAGATCAAGAACATCACAGCTGCCGGTACAGGCTGCCCAGATGCAAGCACATACTCCACCAACATCTCTCCAGATGCTCAAGCATTCACAGTAACTTTCTCTGAATTCTACGCTGAACTCGGCGCTGGCATTCCATTGAGCGCAAGCCGCAAAAACTGTTCTCTAACTCTTGATCTCTCGATTCCTAACGGCTGGCAGTTCAGCATCGCGACCTTTAACTATCGCGGTTTCATGGATCTCGGCGCTAAAGTTAAGGCTGAGCACACAACGTCTTACTTCTTCCAAGGCCAAAAAACTCCAGGCGAGTTCAAAGCCACTGAAGTCGGGCCACAAGCTAAAGACTTCGTCTACACAGACAAACTTGGTCTCTCTTCTGTCTACATCCCAAGCGTTTGGTCGCCATGTAACATCCAACGCGCTCTTACAATCAACCCTTCGGTACGTGTAAGCAAGATGACTGGCGCTAAAGCTGATGCTCAAGGCCTTATCACTAACGATTCGGTTGACGGCGAACTGAAACAAGTATTCGGTCTCGTTTGGAGAAAGTGCTAAGCACTAAAATTCTGAAGATCTAGCCCTCAACTCTCAGAGCCAAAGGCGCAATCGCAGAATTTTTTAAGGTAACAAAGGAAGAGCGCAATCCATCGGGTTGCGCTCTTCTCGTTTTTTAATGAGTTGGTCTTTTAAAAGTTATCGTGCACGGGCAGAGAATGCTGCTCATCGATCCGGCAACTCTCAGTCCATTCCGCGAATGGGAAAAGTTTGCGATCCGACGTGTACGTAAGGAAGAGCCAAAGATTTCTCGAATAATTGCCGAGATCCACACTGAAATCGTAGAGATGAACGAGGCGCTTCACAAACAGTAGCTGCGCAAAAAACTGGACGAGCATAATCGCCAGGAGGAGCGGCTGTACAATAAAGTATTGAGCCAGGAAATAGACGAGCATCGGCAAAGCCCGTTCCCAGGTCAAAGGATTTTTCACATTGCCTTTGATTTCTTCTGGAGTCATTAGAACTTCGCCCTCCCGGGATTATCGTCATAGTTGAATTGAAATGCGAGGCGTCCGCTCAAGGCCTGTGTGATAGGAAACTGCATCTTCTTGAGAGACAGAGTCAGGCATTCGATCGCTCGTGGACTGTTCATA
The DNA here is from genome assembly GCA_004193325.1 of Pseudomonadota bacterium. Taxonomy (GTDB): domain Bacteria; phylum Bdellovibrionota_B; class Oligoflexia; order Oligoflexales; family Oligoflexaceae; genus Oligoflexus. The sequence goes on from SEDW01000295.1 coordinate 3,907, forward strand.
CTCCCGCCGCTGTAGCTCAAAGCAGCAAAGCTACCATTGCTGGGCGAAATCTGAAATTTGAAATTCACGCTGCCCCGTATCCCCAGGGCGACATCAAGCTGATCCATATAGCAGCGGCGGAGTTCAGCATCCTGAGCACTAATCGTCGAAGACATGAGCCTGCGATTCTTTTGCGAGCCGGAGGAATCCACTTGGTGGATCATAGAGATTTGCCGTGTCGTCGTAAAGGCCACTCGAGCTTCGTTGCCACTCCCAAAGCTGTCCTTGGCTTCCTTCATCAGTGCCGAACCACCCAAACGCTTCTGAAGCGTGCCTTTGTAGGCATCGATCACGCCCATGAAGGACTGATGGGAGTTGGTGTTGACGAAAGCATTGGGCCTTGGGAGAAAGGTGACCTTGAGGCCTTTGCCACCGAATGGGCTCAGGCGCACCTGGCCCATGTTTGCCAGGAGGAGGTAACGGACGGAGAAGGTTGGGCGTTTACCCTGAGCGGTCCAGGTCCTGGTGAGGCCGGTATTCTCATTGATGCTTAATTTTTCTACAGTGTAATTACCGGAAGGGAGCTTCCAAACGAGGATCGGTTCGGCCGAACTATCGGTGGGACCCTGGCTGAGGACATGGATCTGTCCCGTCTTTTGATTACGGATATTCATGAATACGCTGTTCGTAATCTCTTTGGAGCTGCGCGTTTTTCGAAATTTATCGAGATAAAAACGCAGATATACCGCTCCCTGATCAGCCTGCATATACTCGCCGTTCCATGGGGAAAGCGGTGAGCTAAGGGGCTGAGCGGCGCGAGCTGTTCCAGCAATGAAGCTGAGAAGCATGCCGAACAAGAAAGCAATTTTCACGGGGTCATCCAAAGCAAAGGCCAGGCGGATGCGAAGAGTGTATAGGTTCATTCTATAGGAAGAGCGGGAGAAAAATTTGCCTGGGTCTCGGCGCGGTTTGGGAAAGAAAAAAGAGCCCGGATGGGCTCTCGACAGGTCAGGCGCGGCTCTTGCGAACGGGTAGGAGCGAAGGATGCTCCTCATCTGGACGGGCGAGAAGTTCGCGCTGCTGCAAATAAAATTCGTGGAAGGTATCGGCGAGGATGTGGCGCCTCATCTCTTTCATCAAATCGATGTAGAACTTGATGTTGTGATAGGAGAGAAGCTGCCAGCCAAGGGTCTCATCGGTCTTGCGCAAATGATGCAAGTAAGCCCGTGAGTAGATCTTACAGGTAGGGCAGCTACAATTGGGATCGAGAGGAATGTCCTGGAATTTATAGACACTTCGCTCAAGCTTGATCATGCCGTTACTCGTATAAGCCTTACCCTGCTTCGCATAAGCACTCGGTATAATACAGTCGAACATATCAACCCACCGATTGCATAGCCGTCGAAACCTTGATCGATGAGGAACTCAGCACTTTGTTTTCGAAGATCGGGATGACAAGCACCCTGCACGATTCCAAAGAGAGCCTGACGGCTTTCGCCGCGAGCTGCAAGACTTCTGAGCGCCCAGCGGTGGGTGAGATCCATCGCCTTCTTTGCAGTCTTGTGATCGGAATCTCCCGGAACACATTGATCGAGAACCATCATGATATCGCTGCCAATGGAGATCTGCGTGGCGATGCTTTTCTCTGGACTGAGGAGAATGAATTTACCGTCAGTATAGCTACGAAATTCCGCTCCGGCTTCGGTCATACGACGCGAGTGCGGTAGCGAGAAAATCTGAAAGCCACCGGAGTCGGTGAGAACCATGCGCTTCCAGTTCATGAAGCGATGGATGCCGCCGAGTTTTTCAAAAACCTCAGGACCGGGACGGAGGAGAAGGTGGTAGGTATTCGCGAGAAGGATGTCCGCGCCCAGTTCTTCCAGCTCGTAGGTCTTAATCCCTTTGACGGTCGCTTGCGTACCGACTGGCATAAATATAGGGGTCTGTACTTCCATGCGCTCGCTTCGGATGGTACCGGCGCGAGCATTGGAGAGTGAGGCTTTCTTTTCGAGTTCGAAGCTAAGTCTTTCCAAAACATAAATCCTAAAGGTCTAGAGGAGCGAGCGTTCGTAGTTGGCTGAGTGGGTCTCGCGAATCGTTTCCACCGAAGCGATTTGCGCGAGGACAGCGATCAACTGCTCTTTCGAATATTCGCGGGTCAGGAAATCCACACGGAAATCCTCGACACCGAAGGCTGCGAGCTCGCGGCGGTGCTGGCTCAAGGAGAAGGCCTTGGCACCATAAACGATTGATTTGCAGCTCTCGTGAGCGACGAAGAAGCGTTCGCCTTCGTCGTTTTCGATTTCGAGTGTTCGATACCCGCAAACAGCTGCCGTCGGGCAGCCGCCATGGAGTGCAGTTAGGGAACAGGCTTCCGCGATGAAGAGCGGAGTGTCTTTGTAGAGAATAACCTGGGGCTTCAAAGACCCTTTGGGCCAATGCTCGAGTTTGGCTTCGAGGGAAGATCGGTCGTCTTCGATCGAGAGTGCTGCTGTCTTAACGCCAAGCTCTTCAGCGGCCACGGCCGCTTCGCTGTTCAGGACGTAGAGAGTGAAGTCGCTGCTGATATCGAGGTCATCGCGCGGTCCGGTGAAATTCGATAAGAGTGCCTTGGCACCAATGTTACCGATTTCAAAGGCTGTGCCGCCGAGTTCCATGAAACTCTTCACCCAAGCCTTGAGCATGACTTCATCCCAGGCTCTCAGAACCGTAGGAAAGGCAAAGCGAAGGCTGATGCCGTGCTTGTGAACGAAATCGAAGAGCGGCGCGAAAATTTCTTTTGGAGCAAGTTTGCCAAGGAAAGCGCGCTTCGGCTCGAAGACGATTTCAGTCAGAGCGAAGTCGCGGCGATTCTGCAGGAAGCTATCGATCGCATCCAGATATTCGAGGCGGTCAATCTTAATGGCGAAGCGCTCAGCGGCGGCCTGAGGCAGCATGCCGCGATCCTGATTGAGGTGCACCAGACTCGACTCGATCGATCTTGCAGTAGCGGCGGCGATCGCATCGGGAAGATTGAGGTTAAGGCGTTGTTTGAGTTCTTTGAGAACACTGCGCGGAACGAACGCTTCTTCCGAACCCTGAAAGCTCACGGCACAGTCACAGGCGGCGTCACCGAGGAGCGAGAAGCTCTCAATGATATCGGTTGCGAGGCTGCCAGCCTTCTTAGCGAGTTGATAAGGGAGCACGAGTTCGTCTTTGAGAATGCTGTCCTTGCCCAGGAAGGCTTCGACGCGGAGGTGAAGAGCGTCGCCCACCTGCTCGCTATGGAAAGCGAGATCGATCGAACGCAGAGCGCGGATACGGGCATCAGCGGGGGCTTTCGAAAGATTCTCTGTGTGGCGCTTCAATTCATTCGAACGGATCTTATATACGGCATCGCCAATGCTGGGCATTTCGATTTCGTTCGGCAGTTCGATCTCAACTCGAGTATGCGCATTGCATTGATTGAGCCGACGGCCCTTAAGGCTAAATTCTCTCAGGGAGAACTGCGAGACATTGTTTTTATATTTCTTCTGCGCATTGCGCATGTTGCCCTGCACCTTGTCACCGTGCTGAGGCAGCGCATGATAGAGCGAGTCGCGGCTTTCAATGCGAAGGCCGTCGAAGCGTTCCAGCGCCTGAGTGCTCATAACTTCAATGATGCGGCCTTTGATCTTCTCGATCGTACCGATGAGCAGACCTTTGTGAGTGGGGTTGTTCAAGTCGATGACGTTCTCGTGGTAACGGCCATTGACGAAGAGGGACGTCATCTCACGGTGAAAACTAAAGGACATATCGTGCTGGTAGTCGCGTTCGATGCTGCGGCCGCCGGGTCCTGTCTCGCGACCGAAGATGCGGTTCAGCTCCTGGCGATAGAGACCGACGGAAGTTGCCACGTATTGGGCATCTTTCTTACGGCCTTCGATTTTGAGTGTGTGAACATTCGCTTCGACGAGCTTGCTCAAGTCTTTGCTCGTATTCAAATCTTTCATACTGAAGAGGAAACCGTGACCGGGCTCATTCAGAATTTTATAGGGCTTACGGCAGGTATAAGCACATTCTCCGCGGTTGCCGCTACGGGCGTCTTCCGCTCCGCTAAAGAAGCAAAGGCCGCTGTAGCTATAGCAAAGCGAGCCGTGGCAGAAGGCTTCGACTTCGACAGCCTGGCCTTCGACTGCAGTTTGAATCTTGCGAAGTTCTTGTGCGGTGAGTTCGCGAGCGACGACCACACGTTTAAAACCAAAATCAATCGCGGCTAGTACGCCGGCGAGATTATGAACGGCTAATTGAGTGGAGGCATGAAGACGAATCGTCGGGAAATTCTCCCGTATGAAACGAGCCACACCAAGATCCTGAACGATGACTGCGTGAATTCCGATCCACTGCAGTTCTGCGAGTTCGAGGCGAAGGCGTGGGAGCTCGTCTTCTTTGAGAAGGATATTTAAGGTGACAAGGATTTTCATTCCGTAGCGCCGAGCGAGAGGCGCGAGTTCCCGAAGGTCCTCAAGAGTGAAGTTTTCCGCGCGACCGCGGGCATTGAATTGTTTCAGTCCGAGATAAACGGCGTCAGCTCCGGATTGAAGAGCTGCAAAAAATTGTTCTCTTCCTCCCGCAGGAGCAAGGATCTCGGGCACTCTCAATGTTGAGGTGTCGACGCTGTGATTCGAAGCATTTTCAACTATGGTCACGTGGGTTCCCCTTTAATTAAGGAAGGAGGACCCGTTAGATATCACAAAGTACTTTTGCTTGCAGCAAAGATGATAAGGACGACGACAAGACTGTCGGCGAAAACGGCGACACTGCTCAGACCCAAGTCTACACAGACGGTCTTGATGTTAACAAACCCCTTCTCGTTGTTTACGGTGACAGCCTTTCAACCGGCGTTCTATCGAATACAACCCTCGGGCAAAATCCAGACAACTCTCTCGCGCTCCAGATTGTGGACTACGTGAAAGCGGGCGACTTTGATGCTGTCGGATTCCAAAAGAACCTTTCGGATTACGACCTAGCTGCCGCGACAACTAAAGATGTCTACGGTATCCGTGCCAGCTTCGGTGCAACTGCTTCGGTAGCTGCAGACCAAGTCGGTGTTGTGAGCCTCGCGAAATTCGGCGGCAAAGCCGTTGATCTCTCGCACCAGCTGGCTGCCTGGCAAAACCAGAAGTCGACTGTCATCAACAAAAACCCAGAATTCATCTTTGTCATGATGGG
>SEDW01000296.1 GCA_004193325.1 Pseudomonadota bacterium
GAGCAAAAAGGCCGCGCGAACTTCGGCTGGGCCCTGGCTCACCTTGGTGAAGCCATCACCTTCTATTCCGTGATCCTCTATGACTCGACAGGAACAGGCATTCCTAACCTTCAGGCTGCTATTCCTAAAGGCGAGTTGACGGCTGCAAACGCAGGCGCCTTCATCACGACCGTCAACGGCCTCAATAAAGCTCTGAATGCGATCTTCCCAACCGATCCAATCGAATCCGCAGCCTCGATGCTCAACGGCCTCTTTGCTGACCTCAAGACGACCTCGACCGCTCTCTCGGCGATCCCTGGCGTTCCAACGGAAGTCAGTGATTCCGTCCAGAAGTCGATCAAAGATCTCGATGCCAAGATCGCGGCGATCACGGCAACATCAGCGGCAACGACCGAAGCCAGTGCTCAGAACGAAGCCTTGAAGAACTCACTGACCAAAGGCCTCGCCACGACGATGGAATCCAAGATCCAATCGGCTGAGTTCACCAACCTGCCGCAAAACGATCAGGACAAAGCCTGCTGCGTTTATCGCAGCATGAACGCCGCGGCCACACGTCCGACGACCTGTTCCGCCGTTCTTTATAACGACACATCCTGCGCTGCACTCCTCGCCCAATAAGTTCAACCTTCATTCATCTTAGCCTATGATAAGCCTGCGTTGAGACGACATAAAAATCTCAACGTAGGCAGTCCCAGCCAGATCTCAGCCCCATTCCGAGTGCTAAACTGAATGCAGAACTATTCAGTCACCGGAGGCTAGCCCTTGATCCTATCCCAAAGCAAAATCCTCAAACTATCCCTGATTCTCTTGAGCGCCGGCGCAGTTACCCACTGTGGCGACAAGAAGAGCGATTCGAACAAAAATTCAGTACCAGCAACTCTTACGCTTAAAATTCGCAATGCCGATGTCGCGGCACCTGGCCTCGCGTCTACGAAATCAATTCCTGCTGCAAAAGGCGTGAAACTCGTCGACAGTCCAGCCGGCAATCTCTCGTTCACACCAGAGTCTTATAAGCTTTGGATCAACACCATCGTTTTGCAAAACGACAGTGGTCTCTCCAACCAATTCTACCAATGCGAAACATCGGAAGCGGATTGCGAAGTTGATTTCGGGGATCAGGCCTCCATTACTGCTTTCGAAGCGAAGTTGAGCGCACTAGCGGTCTATCCAGGCACCTACACCAAAGTCTGGTTATCCTGCTCGCCTCAATCGGGCGGCTATATCAAGTTCAAAGGGAAAACCACCCTTTCGAACGGCACGACTTATTACACCGCAAATCAAACCGATAACTCTGGTGATCCCGTCACGACTGATGTCGCAAAATACGGGACGCTTAAAATCGGCGGCCTCAACGGTTGCGGTATCACGATGCCTCTCGCCAAACCACTCGTCGTCGCTGAAGTACCGCCGCCAGCTGATGGCGCGACCACAGAAAGCGTAGCGACTGGCTCTAAAGTAACGATGACTCTCTTCTCGAACCTAAGAGATGTCGCTTATTATGGTGCGAACGTTTCCGGCGGCATGGGCGGCTGTGAAATCAACCGCGCGAACACCGGCGGACCAGGTTTCTGTTCAGCATATCCAAGCGTATTCCCCTACTTTGGCGAGACGACACCAACAGTTGAGTACTATAAAGTTGCCAACTCAAAAACGTCATCGACCGGTCTCACCGTTGATGACGCAAACGTCTTTGTAAAGATCATCAAAGACTCCGAAGGCAAACCCTTCTGGGCCAGCATGGGCAGCTACTACTCTGAGACCACACTGAACTACGGCGCTGGCGACAAAGGCATCTCAGGCTATTCCAAAGATCAGAGCACACGGGCGAAGTCAAAGGCGAAGGCATTTTGAACGGCGCTGGCACAGGCATGTCGGAAACCTACTACTACAAAGCGTTTCCTTATACGCCTTGATCGATTTTTTTGACCCTAAATGCTGACGGGCAGCCTCGATGAGGCTGCCCGTTTTTTGCTTTGCGAATTTTACATTTAATCTTTCTTAGTGAGACGAATCGATTCCACTGCCAGAGCAATAGCCTTCTTCGATTGAAAGCTGATTACGACGGATTTGATGGAATCACTCTCCTTCAACCCGAAGTCACTCAACTCAAACCGGGCCGACTGATAGAGGAGCGGAAGGTAAACGTAGTCGATACGCTTCTTGCCAGAGCCTATGGACTCCATACGAAGCTGCGCAAAGAAACGGCTATGAAAATTATCGAGCTTAACATAATCACGAATCGAAACCGGAGCCGTCATACGCCCATCGGCCAGTTCCAGAGCCACCTCAAATTCCGCTTCGACATCCGGGCGTTCACAATCGATCGTCATAGTACGATCAAAGCCATAACAGTCTTTTCGAACAGCGAGGTTCATATCCAAGGTCCAGATCCCATTGAGGTCATTCGCTCCTTCGAGAGGCAAATTGATCTTTCGCAGAGTCTCGGTGGGAAGCTCAGAGCCTGTGATCACAAGAGCCGGATGAATCGCCTGTCCCTCTGCGAGGGCTGCTTGATAGGTATTAGGCGAAGCTCCACTCGCCGTGTAATCGGCGAGGGCTTTTTCCATCAGTTGAAGTTCATCAGCGAGATGCATCAATAATGTCTGAGCCGACAAACCATCCTGCACAAGACCAGCGCTGCCGACCTTATCGGCGTTGAACACGGCACGGCTATTCATCCCGACAAAGTATTCCCGACTCGTACTGGCCAAACTCGAAAGCTGAGAGGGCAAACGATACTGAGGATCGAAAACGTGACTCCACTCTTCATTCCCCGAAAGATGCGCATCGAAGAAAGCCATCATCAGCGCCTGAGCAAACTTTACTTGCGTCTCAGACCCCTTCAATCCCGCTCTCGCGAGCTTATCATACGAACTAAACGCCCAAGGCAGCGGCTCAGCATCGACGTTCCAGAGCGGCTCTTGCGAGCCTTCGCAACTATGCGGCGCATCGGAGACTTGCCACTCGGTATTAAAAAAGTTGTGGTTCGCACCCCAAAGCGTAAAGACCGATTTTGGAAAACCGTCATCGAGGTTTTTCAACATCCGTTCGTAAGGTCCGACTCCAGCAAAGTCATAAACATCGTGATCACAGCCAGGAATCAATACATTCCAGGCCACACCTCGAGCATCGACTTTATTCCGGCCAGACTCAGTGCCCATATCCACGGGGCCAATCTCAAAAATACCTTTTATTTGCAGACCGGGAATCCGGCTCTGCCACTCACTCGCCATCGCTGTGTTGGTAAAACTGTTATAAGCCTGACGCACACCTTCACCGCCACGCGAATGGCCCATCAGGCCTACGCGGCCAAGATCAATTTTACCCTTGAAATCAAGGCCAGCGGAATCGATTGAGGATGCGATCCCATTGTTGGCTTTAGACAGTTCTTCCAGGTGACGAAGCACAAGATTGCCGCGAGCAAAGACCAGGCCATAGTCGAGATCACTCACGCCTTCGCGCCCGGTGATGCCGCGGTTGGCGTTGATTGAGACAACGATATATCCCTTCGATGCGAGCAGGCGCGCCGCCTGATCATAACCGCGATAGCTCGGAGCTTCGATGTAGCCCGATGGGCAGGCGCCCGTCTCGGTAAAGTCTACCGTCAGATCCAAACGTGGATTGCCAACACCAGACGAGAGCCCGCAGGTCGCATGATTGCCGTGGAGAAATACTATAAGAGGCCGCGGACCGATGGCCGTCGGTACGAATATCCGGCCGCGAATATCGGTCTTAATCCAGCCCGTTTCTGCACTATTGGAAATATCGGAATCGAAATAAGCCGGGTTTGTATAATCCGCTTCCAGGAATTGAAAGCTGCCATCTTTGAGCAGATCCTCGCGCACGAGAGATTCGTCGACGATTTTAATCGCTGAGTTCTGGTCTGTCTTCTGCGGGCTACAGCCTAAGGCGTAGATGAGCACGAGCAGAAGGGAAGTAAATTTTAGCAAGGTCGTTTCTCCTGGAATTTGCTTTCGGGGAGAAGGTAAAAGAAAAGCAGCTTCAATACCATTGCTCAATTTTACGCTTCATTTGCCGCAGTTCCAGACGATCGGCCAAGGATGAGCAGGAGAATCCGAGATGAAAAAATTCCTAACGGCGCTCGCCGTGATGAGCCTACTAACAGCCTGTAAAGAGAATCAAAAGAGCCAAGTCTCCGTGATCGGCGGCAGGCCTCTCTCAGAAGAGCTCTATAAGACAAGCTTCACCAGCATCGCCTCGCTACAGCACGGCGTTATCCATCGCTGCGGAGCTACTCTTATTTCACCGACGGAAGTCATCACCGCGGCTCACTGCCTTGTCGACTACGATCAGGAGACAGCAAGAGAAAGTCTCTCCCTTCTCTTCGGCGTCACTCTCCTCAGTGACGAGAAAAATCCTGATCGCGAACGCATCGCCATCGAAAGCTTTCGCATCCACGCCGAATACAACTCGAAGACCTATCAAAACGATTTTGCCCTGATTACCCTCGCCGAACCCAGTCATGCGAGGCCAGCTCTCCTTAATGAGGATAAAGAATTCCCGCTTGTCGATGATGAAGTCCACGTGCTCGGCTGGGGCGATATCAACGGCGGCGGCATTCGTCCCGATGATCTCAGGATTACCGAGCTCAACATCGTTTCGAATGAACGCTGTCAGGATAAGTTTGGTCTAGGTTATGGAATCTTTGACGAGAACATCTGCGCCTATCAAATCAGTAGCGACGCCTGTCACGGCGATTCCGGTGGACCGCTCTTCTCCCTCGATCATGGGAGCACAAAACTTGTAGGAGTGGTGAGCTGGGGCCTCGGCTGTGGCCTGACTCTTCCGGGCGTCTATGCACGGGTCTCAAGCTTTGATCTTGAGGCAGCCCGACTCTGGCCTTTGCACGAAGGTCCTAAGCCTTAGTGTAAAGATAAAACGCACGAAAAAAGGGCCAGGGAGATTATGTCCCAGGCCCTCTTCATTTCGATACAAAGGCTTATCCAAAGGAAAAGCCTTCGATCGACGAAACTAAATTTCGTCTTCGTCGCCTACACCACGGCCTGACTTCTTCATGCGTTCCAGCTGCTCTTTGTACTTCACGCTGTGACGGCACCAAGGTCTGACTTCGAGGCGGCGTTTAGGAATCGGCTCGCCGGTTCCTTCGCAAAATCCATATTCGCCATTCTTCATCTTTTCGAACGCGTGTTCGATTTCCTGAAGAAGCTTACGGTCGCGATCGAGCAACTTGAAAGTTAGATTTTGCTCGGTCGTTGCAGATGCAAGATCGACTTCGTCGAGCATCTCATTTTTATCGAGCTCAATGTTGCCAGCTTTGACAAGTTGAGCGGATTTGACGAGTAATTTATCTCTTTCTTCCACGAGAAGCTCACGAAAACGCTCGAGCTCTTCCCTCGTTAAAAACTCATGATTGTCTAAGGGATCTTGACCGGCCATTCGCGTCGTCCTTTATGGCTGTTCAGTAAAGACATAGGGTGATCTACAGAGTCATTTCGTAATTTCAGATACTAATTTTTTTAGATCCGAAATTCAAGCTATTAGCAAAGAGGCTGTAGCTCTGAGAATAGACCGTGTTGTTCCCGCTGCTCCAGTGTCGTTTTTAGTTCATCCAAAATCGCCAAAGCCTGAAGTGGAGTGGTTTTTAACACATTCACCCGGTCCAGCCGCTCCACAATAGTTTGTATGGCGGGAAAAAGGCTAGCTGTATTTGCCAGATTTTCTTGACTAAAAGAGGCTTCCAGAGGCGGTTTTGGCGAAATTTTCTTGGGCCTTTGTTCTAGAGCGGGCGCCGCTTGTGGGATAGCCGCATGCTGAGCCATATGGCCCTTGGCTGCCTGGATTACCGAATCCGGAATTCCTGCCAACTTCGCAACTTCAATACCGAAAGAACTACCGCTCGCTCCCGGAACAAGGCGATGGGTAAAGCTAATAGCTCCGCCGCTCTCGAGGACTTCCACTTTGGCGATACGAACCGATGGAAGATTCGCTGAGAAGCCGACGAGCTCATGATAGTGAGTCGCAAAAAGAGTATAGGACTTCAGATTCTTCGCGATGTATTCAAGGATCGCCGATGCGATAGCGAGACCATCTTCAGTCGAAGTCCCGCGTCCCACTTCATCCAAGATCACAAGGCTCTTCGCGCTCGCCTGCCGCAAAATCGTAGCGGCCTCACTCATCTCCACCATAAAGGTCGATTGCCCGCGAGAGAGGTCATCGGCTGCGCCTACGCGGGTGAAAATGCGATCAAAGATCGGCATCTTCGCTTCCCGGGCCGGCACATAGCTGCCGATCTGATGCATGATGGCGGCGATAGCGGTCTGCCGCATAACCGTCGATTTACCGGCCATGTTTGGACCGGTGATTAACATTTGAGTCTTCTTTTTATCGAGCGAAAGATCATTTGGCATA
>SEDW01001374.1 GCA_004193325.1 Pseudomonadota bacterium
GGCCTGCGCATCGCCGCATTGCTGGTGGCGGCGGGCCTGATGCCGAGCAACTCTGAAGCGAACCGCAAGCTCAGGGAGCGCGCGGTGCGCATCGACGGCGATGTGTTCGAGGATGCATCGCGCGTTTTCGCGCCCGGATTCGAGGGTGTGCTGGCGGTCGGGAAGCGCAATTTCGCCCGCATCCGGCTGGTCGCGGCCTGATCCGGTCGAATCCTGAAATCAGGCTTGCGGCGCTGCAGCAGCATCCGCTAGAATCGTCGACCCGGTTACGCCAACGCAGATTTTTTTGCGGGCTGAATCAGGGAGAGAAAGCCGGCTTCACAGGGTGTTGACAGCAACCGAAACCCTTGTATGATGTGCGGCTCACTTCGACGGAAACGACGGGGTGGCAAACGAACCAGGCGCTGAGGCCGACGTTCGCGATCTTTGACAGTGTGCGCAGGTGACTTGTGCGGGCGTCTGGTGGTGGCAGTTGTCCATCAGCAGATGTTCGGACAGATCACATGATTCAAAGTATTCGTACGCAAGTACAACGTACAGCGAGTAGGTGAGCTGGACGACTCTGCAACTAAAGCAATTTGGCCTTCGGGCCATGCAGTTTTAAGTGAAGAGTTTGATCCTGGCTCAGAGTGAACGCTGGCGGCAGGCCTAATACATGCAAGTCGAACGGCAGCACAGCAGAGCTTGCTCTGTGGGTGGCGAGTGGCGGACTGAGGAATACATGGGAATCTGCCCAGTCGTGGGGGATAACGTAGGGAAACTTACGCTAATACCGCATGCGCCCTTCGGGGGAAAGCCGGGGACCTTCGGGCCTGGCGCGATTGGATGAGCCCATGTCGGATTAGCTAGTTGGCGGGGTAACGGCCCACCAAGGCGACGATCCGTAGCTGGTCTGAGAGGATGATCAGCCACACTGGAACTGAGACACGGTCCAGACTCCTACGGGAGGCAGCAGTAGGGAATATTGGACAATGGGCGCAAGCCTGATCCAGCCATGCCGCGTGAGTGAAGAAGGCCTTCGGGTTGTAAAGCTCTTTTGTCCGGAAAGAAAAGCACTGGGTTAATACCCTGGTGTCCTGACGGTACCGGAAGAATAAGCACCGGCTAACTTCGTGCCAGCAGCCGCGGTAATACGAAGGGTGCAAGCGTTACTCGGAATTACTGGGCGTAAAGCGTGCGTAGGTGGTTTGTTAAGTCTGATGTGAAAGCCCTGGGCTCAACCTGGGAATTGCATTGGATACTGGCAGGCTAGAGTGCGGTAGAGGGTAGTGGAATTCCCGGTGTAGCAGTGAAATGCGTAGAGATCGGGAGGAACATCTGTGGCGAAGGCGACTACCTGGACCAGCACTGACACTGAGGCACGAAAGCGTGGGGAGCAAACAGGATTAGATACCCTGGTAGTCCACGCCCTAAACGATGCGAACTGGATGTTGGGCTCAACTTGGAGCTCAGTATCGAAGCTAACGCGTTAAGTTCGCCGCCTGGGGAGTACGGTCGCAAGACTGAAACTCAAAGGAATTGACGGGGGCCCGCACAAGCGGTGGAGTATGTGGTTTAATTCGATGC
>SEDW01000297.1 GCA_004193325.1 Pseudomonadota bacterium
TTCAGGATCTGAGCCGAACCGAAGAAGAAGATACCGAAGAGCGATACCATCGAAGCCACCGAAGTGTTGATCGAGCGAGACAGTGTCTCGTTCAAGGCCACGTTGATGTTCTCACGAAGAGTACGATTCGGGTGAGCCGCAAGGTTCTCACGAATACGGTCGTAGATAACGATAACGTCGTTCACCGAGTAACCGACAATGGTGAGGAGAGACGCCACCGTCGTCAAGTCGAAGGAACGTTGGAAGAAGAGATAGAAAGCCAACACGCAGACCACGTCCTGAGCCATCTTTAGAAGAGCTCCTGGGGTGAAGCGCATGTCGAAGCGAAGAGCGACGTAGAGAGCAACACCGAGGATCGCCCAGAAGAGCGAGAGGATACCCTGTTTACGCAGTTCTTTACCGATCGCGGGACCTACGTACTCAACCCTTTGAACGTCTGGAGCGTAGTCCTTAGTGCTCTCCACAACGCTGTTACGGATCGATGAAGCCTTCTCGCTGGCAACGGTTTCGCCGCCGGGGAGGTTCGAGCCTTCAAAGCGCACGAGGAAGTGATCGTTTTTCTCACCGACTGCCTGGAGGGATGGATCTTCAACGCCAGCTTTTTCCAAAGCATCGCGAAGAACACCGACTTCGATCGGCTTGCCGAAGTTGATTTCCATCTCCGTACCGCCAGCAAAATCGACGGCCCAGTTGAAGCCCTTCGTTGCGGCAAGTCCCACGACAGTGATCGCGATCGCGAGGCCGACAGCAGAAACAGCGTTACCGTATTTCATGAAGTCGAAGCGACGTTTGGAAGCGTTTGCGGACTTCTCAACGTTCGACCAGCCAAGCCAGGCCTTAACCTGTTTGTCCGATTTCGCGCGAGAGATCACGTAGCTGAAGAGCCAACGTGTGACCGAAAGAGCTGTAAAGAGAGAAACAATCAAACCCAGGATCAAGGTGATCGCAAAGCCTTTGACCGGACCAGACGAACTGGTTTCGAGGAGAACGAAGGCTGCGATAAGAGTCGTTACGTTCGAGTCAATGATTGTCCAGAACACGCGACCGAAGCCGTTTTCCAGAGCTTTCAGAGGAGGACGGCCTTCAGCAAGTTCGTCGAGGATACGTTCGTTAATCAAAACGTTCGCATCAACGGCCATACCAAGGGTCAGGATGAAACCGGCGAAACCCGGCAAGGTGAGCGAGAAGCCAAAGCTCGCCATGAGAGCGAGAAGGAAAATCGCGTTAAGGATGAGCGCGATACAAGACAGAAGTCCTGGACGCTTATAGTACCAGATGATGAAGAGGAGAACGAAGACGAGGCCGATCAAGACTGACAGGACACCTTGGTTCGCAAGCTCGGGCCCAAGAGAGGCTCCGACCTGGCGTTCTTCAAGAACAGTGATCGGAGCTGGAAGAGCACCAGAACGAAGGATGAGAGCCAGCGAGGTTGCTTCAGCTTCCACTTCCGGTTGGGTTTTGGAGTTGTTCATCGAGATCTGAGCGCTGCCGCCCGCGATACGAGTTTGGATAACCGGATCCGATACAACGACTTCGTCGAGGACGATCGCCATACGTTTGCCGATGTTGCCGCCGGTGATATCACCGAAGCGCTTGCCGCCCATGCCCGTGAACTTGATCGATACTACAGGCTTGTGAGTCAAAGCATTAGGATCGTAGGTGACGCTTGCATCAGCGATATCTTCGCCGGCGAGCTCAGTCGACGACTTGATAACCATACCCGTATAACGAGTCTTGGTGCCGTTCGCGATTTTGGTTTCTTCAAAGAGAAGCTCACGGCCTTCAGGGATAATGCCTTTGGTCGCTTCGATCAAAGCGGCTTTATCTTCGCCGCTGATTGCAGTGGCGCCCGAGTTTCCGCGTGGTTCGATCACAGCGCCCGGAGGCAGTTTGCCAGCGAGTGTGTTGAAGCCTTTGAATTCTTCATCAAGGAGTTTGAATTTCAACTGAGCCGTACGGCCGAGGAGTTCACGAGCGCGCTCTGGGTCTTTGAAACCTGGGAGCTGCACCATGATCGAGCCATCTGCGCGGCGGTTGATCGAAGGTTCAGCCACACCCCATTTGTCGATACGGCTACGAACAACGATTTCGGCCTGCTCGAGGGAAGCTTCGCGAATACGCTTAACCTGACCATCGGCAAATTTCATATCGACTGTTTTGCCTGAACCGCCAGAACGCTCGAGTTCGGGATGGTCTTTACGAACAGCTTCACGGAAGGCTGCTTCGTCAACGCCATCTTCCAAAACGAAACGCAAAGTCTGCTGGCCTTTAACGGCATAGGCTTCGGCAATTTGTTTCTTAGGATCATTGAGCGTACGAGAAATCTCAGTGCCCAAACGGCTTAGCTTGTTGTCGATGGCAACTTGAGTGTCAACGCCAAGTACAAGTTGCACACCACCTTGAAGGTCGAGACCGAGCTTAATGTGCTTTTTAGGCATCCACGATGGGATCGCCTTGTCCAGCGCCGCCTGATCATTGCGCTGATCCTTCGGCATCGAGAAGTAAATAAATGTGGGAGAAAGATAGTACAGCGCTCCCAAAGTTAGCAGCAGTACTAGTGACAGTCGGACGCGCAGGGACTTCATGAGGTCTCGCTCCTTGACAACAAAATGACATTGCACACCGCAATAGGTGATCGATACAGATACCTTGCTGCTTCACACGTGTCAGCTCTTTTTTGGAAGAACCGCGGGGCAAAGAGAAACATTATCTCCCGGCATTTCAATTTAACGAAACTCTTTTTTTCGAGGAAAGCTTGAATGGAAGATGAGATCGAATAAGATCCTGCGCTCCACGTCTTCCGTGACATGTCGCAGCGTCTTAGCAGCACTAGGATTTCAGATGAGAATAATCCCTGAATAAGGCCTTCATCAAGGCTTTCAAAATCCTCTCTCAAAGATATCGCTTACTTTTCTTTTGGGTGATGACAATTTCCACACTATAGCTCAAGATTCGAACAGCCCTCTGGAAATCATAAATTCGTTACACCCCTTGTAGGAGACCCTTGCAATGAAGCAGCTGTCTATTCCCTATCTACGTATGGCTGGATTAAGCCTCGCAATCGCATCGATCTTTACCGCTGGCTGTGAAGTCTCTCTGAAAGACAAAGAAAGCGAACGCGACGAAGTTCAGTTTCAAAGCTGGAACGCCGACGGCTATTCCTTCGTGAAATGCAGCTCCAGCAAAGACGATAACTACATTGCCAACATCTGCGGCTCCAAAGCCGGTGAGTCCACCGCACTCACAAACTACAACTGGCACACGAACTGCTCAGGCGCCAGCTGCTCAAGCGTTTCCGTCTTCGCTCACTACATGCTTAACGACAACCTCGGCGCTCAGCAGACTCTCCACATCGAAGCCTTTGACAACGCGCAGTTCACCAACGCGCCCGTTGCCTCTCTCGAAATCTCTGGCTTTGATGCCAGCAAACCCGCATCAAGCGGCCGCGAAGAACTCTTCCTCGCGCCTGGCGAATACTACTTCCGTGCCTACCTGGCTCAGGGTGGTTCCACTCCTGTTCCTTACTCCCTTCAGGGCATGGAACTCGTGAGTGATAGTCCGGTCGGAGTACTCGGCGCGCTCTCATCCGCAGAACGCATCCTCGTGAAATCGGCCAAAACCGAGGAAGCCGTTCATATCTACATCAATCAGCTCTTTAAAAAGCCTCAGGCT
The DNA here is from genome assembly GCA_004193325.1 of Pseudomonadota bacterium. Lineage (GTDB taxonomy): Bacteria > Bdellovibrionota_B > Oligoflexia > Oligoflexales > Oligoflexaceae > Oligoflexus. The sequence goes on from SEDW01000297.1 coordinate 3,673, forward strand.
GAAGAAGACAGTCTGGCGAAGATCCGTCTGCAGATCGCGCTGCCAGCTGCCACCACAGTTGAGAAGTACCGCGATGTTCGCATCCTCTTCCTCAAGGAAGCGGATCTGGAAATCACTCCGGCCTATAGCTTCAACGTGAGCAGCAACAGCTTTCTTGCGGACACACTCACAAGCGACTTCGTCAGCCCGAGCGTCAAGCCCGGATCCTACTACGTGTTCACCTACATCGATGCCAACTCGAATGGCTTCGTCGACGCCGGTGAACTTGGCTCTTTCGTCACTTTGAACAACGAAGCCGTGGCCGTTCAGATTGATGCCAACCGCACCAAGAATCTGAGCACCACTCTGGCTCCGTACGCTCTCTAAGGTTTAGTCTTCGAACATTAAAAAAGCCTCCCGAACTCGAAAAGTTCAGGAGGCTTTTGTTTGGAATCAAAAATTAGAGAGCTACACGGCTCATATCCGCTTCACCCGAATCAACCGGTGCGTGGACGCCTGCACGGGTTGCAGAAACGACCTGACTGATGGCCATACCGATTTTAAGAGCGGCGATCAGAGCGCGATAAGGATTTTCTTTCACGTCTTCTTTCAACGCAGACACTTGGCTTGTCGCCGTAGTGCTGATCAATTTCCAATGCGTCTGGAGAAGTTGTGAGCCTTGAAGCATGAGTGCTTCGAGTTCGCCTTGTTCTGGGCTTTCAAGATTTGCGCGAATTCTAACGATCAAATCCTGAAGAGTTGCCAAAGTCGTTTGAATGTCGACGAACTCAACTGGAGCCGGAGCATTTAATGGCTTTGAACGCATCGGGCGATCCGATCCGTCGACGTCGCTCGCTACATGATTCATATACTTTTCGCTCATGTCCTGGCCTGGCATTTGGAACTTGGATCCGAAGCCATCCGACTTCTCAAGATTTTGCATGCCGATATCTTTGGATGGGGTAAATCCTTCGTAGCTTTCGCTGACTTTCGAAGCGTCCTGACGATCGCTTTGATAGACAGGATCTTTCGGCAAGGAATCACTGCTGCGCGAAGCATTAGC
>SEDW01000298.1 GCA_004193325.1 Pseudomonadota bacterium
GTAGCTCTCTCCCGCGACGTTGATCTCATCATCCTCGATCTCATGATGCCCAAATTAAACGGCATTGAAGTCTGTAAGCGTGTTCGGGAAGTTCCCGAAAAACGCGGCACTCCAATCATCATGCTCACTGCCAAATCGGAAGAGACTGATATTGTCTTCGGCCTCGGTGTCGGCGCCGATGATTACATGACCAAGCCCTTCGGCATCAAAGAGCTTGTCGCGCGTGTCTACACCCGTCTTAGAAGCTTCCCACAGTCAGTCGCTGCCGCACCAATCCCTGCTTCCTCCATCGATATCGACGTTCTCCGTCAGGGCGAAGTTGAAATCGATCGCGCGCGCTTCCATATCAAAGTCTGCGGCACTCAAGTTCCAATGACCTTGGCTGAATTTCGCCTCTTCGATGCTCTTGTATCGAGACCAGGCATCGTCCTCTCCCGCGATCGTCTCCTCGACGCTGTTACAGGTGGCGAAGGTGTCTTGATCGACCGCAACATCGATGTTCACGTTCGTTCGATCCGCAAAAAACTCGGCGAATCGCGTGACCTCATCGAAACCGTGCGTGGGCTTGGATATAAATTCAGGGAACTTCAATAATGCGTTCCAAGTTTTTCTGGAAAAACTTCCTGTCGTTTGTGGTGATCATCTGTTTCACCACATTCGTCGTTTCCTACCTTCTCATCATTCAATCCCAGAACTTCATCGAGTCGACCGCGACGGACAGCCTGCGCGAGAAGCTCGTCATCTTCGAGCCCTACTTCGAAGACGGTGTGAGCTGGCGAGACCCTGAGCAAATCCGAAAAATCGTCGAAGTGGCCCGCGAAGCAAAGGTTCGGATCAGCGTACTCGATCAGGATGAGAGCCTGCTCCTCGAGTCCGATGCCAACGAAATCATGAGTTACGAAAACCAGAGGCCGCGCCCCGAACTCAGCGAAGCCAAAGTGAAAGAAGTCGGGCTCGCCAAGCGGGTATCGCCTATCTCCAAGCTCGAAACGCTATATTCCGCCAAAAAAATTGAAACACCGCGTGGAACTCTTCTCTTAAGACTTGGCGTGCCGATGCAAAAGCTTGAAGAGAGACTTAAGGAAATCTTCACCGCACTCGCCATTGGCGCTGCCTTCGGTATGGTCCTCTCCGTCTTGATCGCCCTTATCCTCGTCCGCCGCATCACCGATCCGGTCCGGGAAATGACCAAGGTCGCCGAGGCGATTTCCCACGGAAATTACGCAGCCCGCATCAGACGCCTTCCAGCCAACGAACTCGGCACCCTCGGCGAAGCAATCAACCGACTGGCCGAAGCCGTGCAGGCCAACATCTCGCGTCGTGAGAAGATGGAAAAGATTCGCAGGGACTTTTCTTCCAACGTTTCCCACGAATTGAAAACCCCTCTGACCTCAATCAAGGGCTACGCTGATACCCTTCTCGAGGGGGCGATCGATGACAAGGAGAACAACGTTCGTTTTCTTCGCATCATCAATTCCAACGTCGAACGCATGGTCAGCCTCGTCAATGAGAGCCTAAACCTTGCAACGATTGAAGCCAACGAAGGCATCGTCGAACTCACCCCGGTCGACTGGAAACCCATCATTCAGGAAGCGGTTAACCGTCATCAGATCCGCATGAATGAAAAAGGCATCGTCTTCAAGCATCCCGATGCTGCTGAAAACATGCTGGTTCGGGGTGATCGCAAAGCCATGTTCCACATTCTCGACAACCTCCTCCAGAATGCCCTGAGCTACACTCCGGCCAATGGCGAAGTCGAACTTAAGGTCATCTCTGACAACAAGTTTTGCGAACTCTCGGTGAGCGACACCGGTATCGGCATCGCCAAACATGACCAGTCCCGCATCTTCCAGCGCTTCTATCGAGTGGATGCAGCGCGTACCCGTAATGAGGGCGGAACTGGCCTCGGACTTGCCATTGTGAAGCACCTTGTCATCCAAATTCAGGGCAGCATCACGGTTGCGAGTGAGATTAATCGTGGCTCAACCTTCACGGTCCGACTCCCTTCGGTGTAAGAAGGCGTACCCATATAACTATTCTCTTTCCCATGGGCCTCGGAGCAGGTATAAAACGAGCCATCCGACTCACTTTTTGGTAATGACACGTCATTTTGGATTGATAGAAACAAGCCTAAGAGAAACGTTTCACTACAGCTTTATCCTGGCTTTACAATTCTCATGTAAACGGCAGGTGAGATTTCAGAACTTATCGAGTTTTTATTACGAATCGGAGTTGTGCATGAAAAAGGTATTGTTAAGCGTCCTCCTCACAGCAACTGCTACACACGCCTTCGCAGTCGACAAGTCTCTCAAAGGCGAAGTCAAACTTGACGGCTCAAGCACTGTCTTCCCAATCACCGAAGCTGCTGCTGAAGAATTCCAAAAAGAATATCCAAACATTCGTGTCACTGTCGGTGTATCCGGTACTGGCGGCGGTATGAAGAAATTTACTGTCGGTGAAATCGACATCGCGAACGCGTCCCGCACAATGAAACCGGACGAAGCAAAAAAAGCTGCTGAGAAAAAGATTGAGTTCATCGAACTCCCAATCGCGAACGACGGTATCGCTGTCGTCGTCAACCCAGCTAATAAGTTCGTCAAGTCGCTCAGCCTCGCTCAACTCAAAGCGATCTGGGAGCCAGGCAGCAAAGTTAAAACATGGAAAGACGTGGATCCAAGCTTCCCAGCTGATTCGATCAAACTCTACGGTCCTGGCGCTGATTCAGGAACATTCGATTTCTTCACAGAGCACGTCATGGGCACAGCGCGTCTCTCTCGTAGCGATTACATCGCCAGCGAAGACGACAACGTTTTGGTTACAGGCGTAAGCAAAGACAAGAACGCTCTCGCCTACTTCGGTTTCGCTTACTACATCGAAAACCAAAAGACTGTTAAAGACATTCCATTGGCTGGCAAAGACGGAACAGTTGTTGCTCCAAATGCCGAGACGATCGAAAAAGGCACCTATAGCCTCGCTCGTCCGCTCGTGATCTATGTCAACAAGAAGTCGGCTCAAAAACCTGAAGTTAAAGCTTTTGTCAGCTTCCTCCTCAAGAACGCCGCCGCTCTCTCGAAAGAAGTTGGTTACGTTCCTTTGAAAGAAGCTGTATACACCGACGCGATCAAAAAGTTTGAAGCCGTAGCTTCCGGAAAAGCTTCTCACTAAATATAAGAGGTGATGCGTGACGAGCCAGCTTTGGGCCAAAATAAGTCCATGGCAACGATGGCGAGAACGAATGGTAGTCAGGGGCCTCGCGTTTACCGCGCTGGTCTCTATCTTTACCACCGTTGGAATCATCTTCATTCTGGGCGAAGAATCTTTTCAGTTCTTTAGCCAGGTCTCTTTGAAGGAATTCTTTTTCTCGACCAACTGGGCTCCACTCTTCGAACCTCGTTCGTTTGGTATCTGGCCTTTAATCAATGGCACTCTAATCATCGCATTAGGTGCCATCGTTTTTGCTCTGCCTGTGGGCCTCGGTATCGCCGTCTATACCTCCGAGTATGCGACCGGAGCCTGGCAGAAGTTTTTGAAACCGGTCCTGGAAATCCTGGCCGGTATTCCTTCTGTAGTTTACGGTTTCTTCGCGCTGACCCAGGTCACGCCTTTCCTCCAAAAAATATTCCCCGAAATTGAAGTCTTCAACGCACTGAGTGCCTCGATCGTGATTGCCATCATGATCCTGCCCACGATCGCCTCGATCTGTGACGATTCCCTGCGCGCCGTTCCCAAAGCGGTTCGAGACGGCGCTTATGCGCTCGGCACCCGTAAATCCGAAGTGACTTTGCACATCGTGGTTCCGGCAGCCTTGAGCGGTATCCTTGCTTCCTTTATTCTCGCATTCTCAAGAGCGATCGGCGAAACCATGGCCGTGACCCTCGCCGCAGGCGCCACACCACAGATGACTTTGAATCCGCTTGTCGGCGTTCAGGCCATGACTGCTTACATCGCTCAGGTCAGCATGGGCGACGTCGCTCATGGGACTGTGGAATATCAATCGATCTTTGCCGTCGGTCTTGTCCTCTTCGTCATGACGCTCGGCATGAATCTCCTTTCGCAGTACATCGTCAAACGCTTCGCTAGGAAATACGAATGAATCCAATCGAAGGAAGCATCGAATCGCAGGGGAAGCTCGAGGCGTCCCAAGGCGATGGCGAAACCAACGCATCCTACAAAAATATTAAATTCGACAATCCAAGAACAGCGCGTCTCTGGAAAGAACGCATCTTCTTTGCGCTTATTCTCCTTGCCACCCTCTCGGCACTCCTTTTCCTCGGCTACCTCCTGACCAGTATTGGGATCCAGGGCTGGGGCCATCTCGATTGGGATTTCTTTACCAACTTTCCCTCCCGCTTTGCTCACAAGGCTGGATTTAAGTCGGCTATTTACGGAACGGCCTGGCTCGGTGGACTGACCCTTTTCTTCTCGGTCAGCTTCGGTGTCGGTGCTGCGCTTTATCTTCAGGAACTTGCCGTCCGTAACCGCTTCACCAGCTGGATCGAGATCTCGATCTCCACGCTCGCCGGTGTGCCTTCGATCATCTACGGTATGCTTGGCCTTGGTATATTCGTTCGTTTCTTCGGCCTTGGTCGCTCAGTCCTTGCAGGGGCTCTGACCCTGAGCCTCCTCATTATTCCCGTCATCATCATCGCCGCTCGTGAGGCTCTGAAGAGTGTTCCCGACTCGATGCGCATGGCGGCCCTTGCGCTCGGCGC
>SEDW01000299.1 GCA_004193325.1 Pseudomonadota bacterium
CAAGAGACCAGTCGAGGACGGACTTATAAAAGTTGTCGAGACGGGTCAGTTGATGATCGATCGCGTGCGACCATTTTTTGAGAATCTTGTTGTTTGGTTCGTACTCCCCTGGTTTGAGCAGGCGCGCCGAGAGCATAGGAGCGATGGTAAAGGCCACGAAGAGTGAGATACCAACCGCGATTGCCACGGTGAGACCGAACTGGTAGAAGAAGCGGCCCACGATCCCTTCCATGAAGGCAACAGGGACGAATACAGCCATCAGAGTCAGCGTGGTTGCAAATACCGCCAGACCGATTTCAGAGGTTGCATCTTTCGCGGCTTCGGCACCGGATTTACCCATCGCCAAATGTCGGTGAATGTTTTCGATAACAATGATCGCATCATCGATGAGGATACCGATCGCGAGCGAGAGGCCGAGAGTCGACATCATGTTCAAGCTGAAGTTCATCGACTTCATAAAGGCAAAGGTCGCGATGACGGAAATCGGCAAGGCAATCGCCGAGATCAGAGTAATCCAGGGGTCACGAAGGAAGAGCATGACGATAAAGGTCGCGAGAAGAGCACCCACCACAAGGTCAAGCTCAACCGATTCGATCGAACCTTTGATAAAGGTCGAGTTATCACTCACGACATCAATCTTGGTTCCCGGCGGTACCAGGGCGCGGATCTTTTCGATACCCTTCTTCACATCGGCCGATACCTGCGGGGTATTACTCCCCGACTGGCGCTGGATCGAGAGGAGAATGGTTTCATTTTTGCCGATATAACCGCCCGAATCACGATCGGCGATAGTATCAGCGACGCGCGCCACGTTCCCTACGCGAAGGCCTGAGGAGCCCAGGATTGGGAGGTTGGCGATCTGCGAGGAGTTATCGCTACGGCCCTTCACCCGAAGGTTCCAGTAGTTTTTGTCGTTTTGGAGTTTACCCGATGGAATGTCGACGTTCTGCGTTTGCACCGATTGCACGACATCGCCAGGAGTAAGGCCATAGCCTGAGAGCTCCTTACGATTGACGAGCACGTGAATCTCACGAAGACGCGCACCGGAGAGAGTGACCGAAGCAACACCGGTGATACGTTCGATCGCGGGCTTAATCACGTCATCGGTAAGGTTCGAGAGAGCACCATACTCAGAGGCCGGGTTGGACACGGCGATCGTCAGAACGGGAGCACCACCGACGTCAAACTTCTGGATGACGGGCGTTTCCGCTTCATCCGGGAGATCCGAAAGTTTCGCAAAGATTTTGTCGCGGACTTCCTGAGAAGCCTGATCGCCGTTTTTCTCCAATTTAAACTGGAGGACGAGCTGGGCAATGTTCGGGTAAGCGTTCGAACTCACCTTATCGAGGCCCGCGATACCGTTCACCGCTTCCTCAAGAGGCTCCAGAACTTTCTGCTCAATCGTTTCCGGATCGGCACCAGGATAGGTGACGGTCGCTGTGATGATGGGAAAGTCGACGTTAGGATACTGGTCAACGGCCAGCTCCGGAAAGGCAAAGAGACCAAAAACGACCAGAACTAAGTTCAGCATCGTTGCAAAGACTGGTCTCTTGATCGAGACATCCGATAAAATCATCTGTTAAAGCTCCAATTAAAGCCTGTTTTTAGCGAATGACGCCTTCAGCGTACAATCCCGGAACCACGCGTGCATCGCCCTGTGGGGCTTTGGCCACGATCTGAAAGGTACGAGTCTTGTCATCGACAACCGCTACGATACGAACGATATCAAGGCTGCCCTGATAACCGGTCGCAGGAATTCGGACGTCAATTTTTTCGCCGAGTTTCAATTGTCCGGCCATTCGCTCCGGAACGTTGAAGCTCACTTCGATATCGGTTACATCATAAACTTCGAAAGCCTGATCGCCGGCTTTAACGCTCTCGCCCACGTTGGTCAATTGCTTGGCAATGACGCAGTCGTAGGGAGCGAGAAGACGAGTGTCGCCCAAAGCCTGTTCAGCTTTAGTGAGGTTCAACTTTGCGATTTCAAGTTGAGCCTTGGCATTGTCGCTCGTCGCTTTTGAGCGATCGTAAACAGATTCACTCGAAGCGTTTTGCGCCTTCAATTCGCCTTCGCGCTTAAACTCAGATTCAGCATTGTTGGCAGCGGATTTGGCGAGATCAAGGTTAGATTTCGCAAGATCGACAGCGATTTTATAGTCGCGGGCGTCGAGAGTTGCGAGGACCGAACCTTTTTTACAGGCGTTACCGGCTTTGAGCTTGATCGTTTCAATGAAGCCGCCGACGCGGAAACTCAGATTCGAACGACGTTGTGAAGCGACAGCTCCTGGAAAGGAAAGCTGAACTTTTTCGCCCGAGCTGGGTCCAGCAACTTCGGTCTTAGGCGTGATGGGAACACCGCCCGCATCCGATACAGCTTCCTGGCCAGTAGGCGCGGCAGCATTCGGGACTGGAGTGGCAGCAGCGGCGGCTGCATCCGGAGCCGGAGCTGCGGCGGCAGGGGCTTGTTCGCCGGACAATACGGCTTTTTCAGGAAGAGAGGCTTTGTCGTCTTTTTTCTCACAGGCAGCGCTGAGAAGACTGAGAGAAATCAAAGACGCAGCGTAGATTCTAGAAACTTGCATGAACATATCTCCTGTGCCGTAGCTTATAGGGTTGGGGTTTCTTTACCGAGAGCCTGCTGCAACTTAAAGTACCAGGACAAAAGCGAAGTGCGAGCCGTTACGAAATCACCTTGAACGCTCGACTTGGTGGATTCAGACAGGATGCGGTCCGATGCTGTAATCCCACCGCTCTTATAGCGAACCTGATCGATACGGTAAGCTTCATCCGCCTGTTTGATGCCGACTTCCGCCTGCTTCAGGGATTCCTGCGAAGCCTGAAGGTTTTGGACGGCCTGGATCACGTCGAGGCGAACATTGTCTTTGGCGATCTCGGCCTGGCTTTCGGCAAATCGGGTACGCGCCATCGATTCACGAATCTTGAAGACAGACGCTCCGTTGTTCCAAAAGTTCCACTGCATTTTCACGCCGTAGTACTTCACGTCCTTATCGGGGTTACCGAGTGCGGTAATCTCGCCAAAGTTTCTATCCATTTGCGCGAAGAGTTCAACGCTTGGAATGAATTCGGTCGTTGCAAGCTTGGTGTTAAAAGTCGCGTATTCCGCTGTTTTCTCGGCCTGCTTAAGATCAGGACGATTTTTTAGCGCTTCCTGAACGGCTGCATCGACAGCAATTGCGTCGACACGGGGTTCTGGCAGTTTGTTGTTCAAATAAAAGGCTTCGCTATCCGGCATCTGCAAAGTCTGACGCAAAACGGCGATGGAGATGACCTGTCGCGCGCGGGCCTGAGCCAGGCGGGACTGGGCCTGCGATAGACCGAGCTGAAACTTCAAAAAGTCAGCCTGGTTGATTCGGCCAACGCGATTTTGAACATTCGCATCGTTGAACGCCGACTGATTCGATGCAACAGAAGCCTGAGCGATCCCGACCTGCTCCTGGGCCGCGTAGGCATCCAAAAACGCCTGAGCTCCGGCAAAACCAGCATCGGCGCGAGCTTTCTTCAAAGCCTCTTCGGAAATTTCTTCCTGAAGGTCTGAGGCGCGAGCGTTCTCGATATAGCCGTACAAACCTGTGATCGGCTGAGTCACGATGATGGATCCGGTCTTGGTACGGTCGCCGCGAATCGTGATCGGATTGCCGTTAAAATTGGCAATCTGAGCGTCCTCAAATCGGGTTTCATTATAAGTCACTGTCCCCGATGGACCGACGCGGGAGATGGCTCCCCTGGCCGCTTCTCTCTGCGCTTCGCGATTGGCCTGAGCGCCTGCCACAGAATACGAACGAGTCATCGCTCTTTGAATGGCATCATTGATCGTAAGCTCGTGACCATTCTCGCCATCAACCTTAAGAGCCGGTGGATTAAGAACGGTGCTGTCCGCCGAGGCAGGAGCCTGTGCTGCGTCCTGAGCGGGAGCGGGTGTTACCGACTCCGCGGGAGCTTGAGCCTCGGTCTGGGCACCCGCCTGGCTCGCAAGCAGGGCACTGAGCAAGGTGAGAGAGAGAACATGAGAGAAAACGCGCATCATCCTATCCTTTCAAGGGGTACAGGTATCGGTATTAGATCTTTCTATTGAGGAGACCATCGAGGAGCAGCGACACACAGGCTTTCACCTTCTCGTCCGCAGTCATCCCCTGAACTTCGGTGTTCCAGGGCCGCGCCAGGGACTCAAGCACGTGATAGATCGCAAGCGCTGTGAATTCAGGATTTTCGATATGGAAATCCCCGCGTTTGTGCCCTTCATCCAGAAGCGAGGCAATCAGCGCGACGTGACGACCGCCGTACTGTTTTCTCAAACCCTCGACCACCGGACTGGCTTCCGCCTCGAGTATGCTCTCTGCTGTCGCTCCATACTCTTTAAAGCAGCGATCAAAGAAACCCACTCGGGTTGTGATGAAAGCGCGAAGCTTTTCACTCGGCGTGGCCGGCACTTCGAGGGCCTCATCGAGGGCCTGTTCGAACTCAGCGGCAAAACCGCTGGCGAGGACCGAAAAGATTTCGTCCTTACTCTTGAAGTAGAGATAAACCGTGCCTTTACCAAGACCGGCATGCTGCGCAATTTCTTCGATCGAGGTCTTTTTCAAACCATAGCGACTGAAAAGAATCTTCGCTGCGTCCAGTATTCTCTGGTCCTTATCGCCTAAGCCTCTTGAGCTCTTGGGGCTGGTTTTCATTGG
>SEDW01001375.1 GCA_004193325.1 Pseudomonadota bacterium
TGGTCGCGGATCAGTACGAGACTCTGAAAGTGGAATTGCACAAGCTCGCCGATGCCTCGGTGACCAACCGCAATAACAGCGACTGCCTCAGCTGTCACTCGGCTACGAGTCTTCAGGTCAACGTACGTCCAGCGCAGTTTCTCGAAGGCGTCACTGCTCTCGCGCCCAAAGGCATCACCGCCTACCCGGCTCCAGGACTTCTGCAGAGACACCGTTTGAACTGGAACCTCAGGGCGTTCGGATACTTCGGTATTCTCCCGACGCTGAGCCTTCATACAGTCAATGAATCCGGCCGTTCGGCGACCAAGGTCAACGAAATCCTCGGCCGCGTGAATCCAGGCCGTGATTGTTCAGCTGTTCAGAAAGAAGTAATCTCCTGCTTCATCAACACATCGGCGAATCCAAGTTCGACTGGTCCTAATACCGAAGCTTGTTTGAAGACCTGTGAAGCGGCTTCAGCAGCTCTACCTGTCCTTCCGGATTCGACCCCTTTTCCTCCGGCGCCTGTCTTCGAGCCAGAACCAACTGAGCCAACTACGCCGGTAGAGCCGACTCCAGCCGAAGGTTCCACCGAACTCAGCGGAGGCCGTACAGAGACGAAAGTGGTTCCTGTGAACCGCATTCCGGTCTTCACCAACCCTAAAGACGGGCCGATGATCCTCATTCGCCGCTAATCCCGGCAGTTTAGACAAGACGTTAAGGCCCGGATTGGTCGTTTGTCTGTTTGCCTGTTACAAATGCGCAATCCTAATGCCCTAAGGCCAGGGGATGTTCACCAAACCAATGACCAGGAGAAATCATGAAAACCCTCTCGACGGCGCTGTGCGCAATCACTCTCGCATGTTCAAGCCTCGCGTTTTCGGGCACTGCCAAGAACCAAAGTCCGGTTCAGAGCCCAGTGCAAAGCGAAGTCAAAGAAGCTCAGCTTTTCGACATCCTCAACAATAAGCTCGTCCCATCTGAGCGAGTTGAAGACTCAGTGTTTTACTACCGGGCTGATGACATCAACTGTCTATCAGACGACGAAGAAACTCCTTGTCTTGCCAAAGAAGACAAGTGGACATCGATCTGCTTTCAAGGCGACATCGAAGATGTTTGCCCGCAGATGAAATCCCTCTTCGAAAAATCGGACGAGCAATTGATGTATGACGGCGCCGAAGAATCCGTTCAGCTGACGAGCTGCAGCTCTGAAACTGGCATCACCGTTCTTTCCTACGACCTCATCTCTTTTCACGGCGGCCCTAACGTTGCTGTGAAAGACAAGATGATCGCAATGTGCCCAATCTTTGTAAAATAAGACTGTGCTCGTTCATCATTACATTTGAATCTGCTAAATAATGGGGCCCAGGATTTTTTCCTGGGCTTTTTTAGTTGCGGCTCGATATTGCAAAATGTCCGATGAGGTTTTCTTTGAAGAGAACAGCCGCCGGCGCCTGAGTCTGCTCCTTATTTTCTTTCAGCCAGATCGGACTCTCGAGCTGCTTTTTCTTGCCCCGAAT